>NZ_JBFTMS010000022.1:0-83703 GCF_056397085.1 Peribacillus sp. 05N428
ACTAAAGCAGAGGGGAGTCCCCTCTGCTTTAGAGCATTATCTAAAAGTACACACTGTAATATAAATTGAAACGCCGTATACGCGAACCGTACGTACGGTGTTGTGAGAGGGGCGAAAATAATACATTTATTTTCCCTCTACTCGATTATTAATGTTAAAGTTGATTTCAGAAATTCGCTCCCTTTTCGCCGACTGTCTGCCAAGCCTCCTCGACGCAAGCGTCTGTGGGGTCTCGGCTAGCCAGTTTTTCGGCAGGAGTGTGTCGCAAATTTCTTCCATCCATTAAGGAATACAGTAAGAAAACATCAAGGATAACCTAGTCTAAAACTTGGTTCGGAATAGACCAGCCTGCAGTTTTTATTTTAAAAAACGTTCCAGTTGATTGGAACGTAAGGTACGAGACTCCTGCGGGGAAAACGCGTCCAAGGGAGACCCCACAGGCGCAAAGAGCGCCGAGGTGGCTCCCGGACCGCCCGCGGAAAGCGAGTGCCTGGAGTGGAAAACAACGTTCGAATTTTACAAACCCTCAAAAAAAACGTTTCAGTTAATTTTTAAGAAATGAAAATTGAAAATAAAAGCCTTATAGGGGGTATATACATATTTAACGGAGGTGTTAAATGATGGATGAATATGAACAAAAGGCATTATCTGAACTAATATCATGGAAAAAGAAAGTAGCCAAGAAATCCGGCAGGTTTGAGCGGATGTCCAAAAAGGCGCAAATCAAATTGAATAGTTATATTCCAGACCGAGTGCACAAAGTGATTACTGATAGTATTAAAGGGATGATAGAGGCTGTATTATCAGGTTCTAAATATATGTCTAAAGAAAAAAATGTAGTGCTATTATCCTTGCAGCAAAAGGAAGAGTGGGTTGCGGAAACTGTAACCGCATATAGGAAAACGGCCGTTATAGAAGGTGTGGGTACCGGAGCGGCAGGGCTTTTAATTGGATTGGTTGATTTCCCATTACTGCTTAGCATCAAGATGAAATTATTATTCGAAATATCCCGTATATACGGTTTCGATCCAAAAAAATATGAGGAACGATTGTTCATCCTTCATATCTTCCAGATGGCATTTTCAAGCGAGGAGAAGAAATTGGAAACATTACGGGTAATAGAGGAATGGGATTCAGGGAAATGTCCGGAAATAGACTGGCAGGAATTTCAGCAGGAATATCGCGATCACATCGATGTCATCAAAATGTTTCAGCTCGTTCCAGGTTTTGGGGCAGCTGTCGGTGGATATGCCAACTATCATTTGTTGGAACATCTTGGGAAGACGGCTGTCCATTGTTACCGAATCAGACTTCTTAAACAGTAAGGGACGGGGAAAACCCGTCCCTTTACCATTATCGTAATAAAGATTCATTCACTTTTTTAGATGATTGTTTCTTATTGTGATAGGTCACCGCTGCAGTGCCTAATATTTTGGCTGCAATGAGCATCGCTTTTTCATCAATGTCAAACAAAGGATGATGATGTGGATATGTATGTTCATTTTTTGGCCTGGCTCCCGTAAAGAAGAATGTACCTTTTACATTTTGTAAATAATAAGAAAAATCTTCACCTGTCATATCCGGGGCAATTTCCTCTGTAATCAAAACTTCCTTGACGGACTCAGTGCTTTCGATGAGGAATTTAGTTTCCTCAACATGCGGAATAACAGCCGGATAGCCTTGAAAGTATTGATATTCATAGGTGCAGTCCGCAGCTAGGCAGGTTCCTTTAACAATCCGTTCCATTTCTTCGCTAATGAATGAACGGACATCTTCCTTGAATGTGCGGACGGTCCCGATTATTTTAGCCTTATCTGCAATGACGTTAAAGGCATTATCTGCTACAAAGGAACCGACGGTAATGACTGCAGAATCTATTGGGTTAAGCCGGCGGCTTACGATTTGCTGCAGGGCCATGACTAGCTGAGAGCCGACTACGATTGCATCACGGGTTTTATGCGGCTGGGCTCCATGTCCGCCCTGCCCTTGAATGGTGATTTCAAAACGGTCAGCAGCGGCCATAAGGGGTCCTAAAGCGTATTGGACTGTTCCGGTAGGGGCCGTGGCCCATAAATGGGTGCCGAAAATTACATCCACCCCATCAAGGCAGCCAGCCTCAATCATCGGTTTGGCACCTCCTGGAGCATACTCTTCAGCATGCTGGTGGATAAATATATATTCACCTTCGAGCTCATCCTTCAGTTCATTCAGATTTTTTGCAAGGACAAGGAGTGTCGCTGTATGGCCATCGTGTCCACACGCATGCATGACCCCGGGTATGGAAGATTTATAGGGAACTTCTTTTTCATCTTGAATGGGTAAGGCGTCGAAATCAGCGCGCAATGCTACGGTTTTACCGGGCTTATTGCCTGTTACCTTGGCAATAACACCATTGCCGCCTACATTCGTCCGGTGTTCAATTCCATGTTTTTCATAATATTCAGCGATGAAGGCAGCCGTTTGGGTTTCTTGAAAAGATAGCTCGGGATGTTGATGAAGGTAACGCCTGATGGAAACCATCTCTTCATATGAGCCATCCAGAAGATCGTGTAATCGCTGTATCATTTTGCACCTCCCAATGATTGGATTAATTGTAAATAGTATATCATATTCTGAATGATCCAAAGAGAATTAAATACCTTGAGGAGAGAGAGAGAGAATGAATAAATATTCCTGGATTTCTATGGTTTCGCTTTGCTTGTTGCTATTCTTTTTTTTGATGAATGAAATTCAGAGTGAGAAATCTTTAGCATTCGATACATATATTGCGGAACTCTTTTCCGTAGATAAAAATACTTTTTCGTTCACTTTCTTCAAGTCCCTTACCTATCTTGGGAAATCCATGTTCATTGGTTTTGGCAGCTTACTATGTGTTCTATATTTGTGGATAATAAAGAAGGATTATTGGACCATGGCCGTCTTTTCTATCGGGATTGCCGGCGGGGATGTATTAAACGGGTGGATAAAAAATCATGTTAAAAGAGTGCGACCTGAAAATCATTTGATGGACATCGACGGCTTCAGTTTTCCAAGTGGCCACGCAATGGTGGGCATTATTTTCTTCAGTATGGTAGCTTATTTAATCATGAATGAAATTAAAGGAAACTCATTGAAATGGGCAATGGGAATTGGTTTCGTTTGTCTGGTCCTGCTGATCGGTGTCAGCAGGATCGTTATGAAAGTTCACTTTCCAACTGATATCTTGGCAGGTTTTGCATTAGGGGCGGCATATAGTTTAATCTTGTTTAAATTGTATAAATTCCTGGGGTCTAGAGTGCTTTGATTAAAGGATTCTGATGAAATATATGTAAATATCGGTTGCATTTCCCCGGAAATAAAGAAGGAATTTGTCGGATTGTTATAGGTTTATATGATTTTGGGGCGTCCTACCTCTGAATACATATCTTTCACCAAGTCATAATGAAACAGAAGTCAATGTAAGCCTCCATTTTACGAACCAAATGCTTCGCCGGAACCAGTTGATCCCGTTGAATAGATTGATGTTACGAAAGCATCCTCATCTCCTCAAGTTTTAATGGATCTATTTTAAAACAAAAAAGACAGTAGGCAAAAGGAGTTATTTCCAAATTTTTAAACATAGTGATTGAAGCGGGTGTACGGACTCCTGCGGGAATAACAGTCCAAGGTAGACACCAGGCGCAAAGTGCGCCTAGGGCGGACCGCCCGCGGAAAGCGAGTGCCTAAGTTCCAATCAACTACCAAATTTGTACAAGCAAAAAAAATGAGACGAGTTTGTCTAAGTTTAAGAGGCCCATCCTTTAGGATGCGCCTCTTATTGAGCAAGAATGGATTATTCTTCGGAATCCTTCACCAATGTATATTGTGTTACATAGGCTTCACCTGAAAACATCTTCTGGCTGGAATTCGTAACGGGAGCTTTGGAGTCGCTGTTATGTGCCATTTTAAAGGAACTGGAATTCTTCCAGTTCAGGAAATCAGCTTGTTTCTCCCAAATCGTTAGAATAACATAAGTTTCAGAGTTGATTGGCCGCAGTACACGAAGTGCGACGAAACCTGGTTCATTTTCAATCAATCCAGCCCTGTTTTTAAAACGATGTTCGAATACCGGCCTTCCTTCTTCACTTACAGGGATATTGTTCATGACTACATACCCATGATCCTGAAGGGTTCCTTTCCCATTAACTACTTCATACTTACGTGGAGAGCTGAAGATCGTTTTACCTGTAGTTTCATGTAAAAGTACTGCAGTGTCAGGGTTTTGCATAAGTAATATTTTTTCATTCGGGTGCTTATCTTTTTTGATTTTCAAAAAATCGTAAGTGCCTGATGTGATGAATACATTCATAATTTCCCCTCCAATTACTATATAGTGCCTGTATACCCATTTTACCCAATGAATAGTGCTTTTACCATTTCCACACTAACCATAAAGCTGGTAAACCGGTAAGATACATATATAAAAGTCGATTTTTTGACAAATATATTATAGAAAAAGCTATAGTTTAAGGAGATTCGATTTGAAATTCAACATCCTTCTGATATTCTATGTAGGTAATGAATAAAAATAGAAACGTGATTGCTTGAAAGGTGGATATTAATGTCTAAGGAAATTACGAATGATACATTTTTAAAAGCTGCAAGAGGAGAGAAAACGGATCATGTGCCTGTTTGGTATATGCGTCAGGCTGGCCGTTCACAGCCGGAATACCGTAAATTAAAAGAGAAGTACTCACTTTTTGAAATTACTCATCAGCCGGAATTATGCGCTTATGTAACTAGATTGCCAGTTGAGCAATATGATGTAGATGCTGCGATTTTATATAAAGATATAATGACACCGCTACCAGCCATTGGTGTCGATGTTGAGATTAAGTCCGGAATCGGTCCAGTCATAGCCAATCCAATCCAATCGGTGACAGATGTTGAAAAATTAGGTGAATTGAACCCAGAGAAAGACATCCCATATGTGTTGGACACGATTAAATTATTGACCACGGAGCAATTGTCCGTTCCTTTGATCGGTTTCTCCGGGGCTCCATTCACCATTGCTTCATACATGATTGAAGGCGGCCCCTCCAAAAACTACAATAAGACGAAAGCTTTCATGTATTCCGAGCCAAAGGCCTGGTTTGCATTAATGGATAAGCTAGCGGATATGATCATCATCTATGTCAAGTCACAAATTAAAGCCGGCGTTAAAGCCGTCCAAATCTTTGATTCATGGGTGGGTGCTTTGAATGTTGAAGATTACCGCGTGTTCATCAAGCCGATCATGACTCGTATCTTTTCTTCATTGAGAGAAGAAAATGTACCGCTAATCATGTTCGGGGTCGGCGCAAGTCACTTGGCACTTGAGTGGAATGATCTTCCGATTGATGTAGTCGGGCTTGATTGGAGATTGCCAATTACAGAAGCAAGACAAATGGGAATCCAGAAAACGGTACAAGGTAATCTTGATCCTGCCCTGCTATTATCATCATGGGATGTTATAGAAGAACGGACGAAAAGAATCTTGGATCAGGGCATGGAACAGGACGGCTACATCTTTAATCTTGGTCATGGAGTTTTCCCATCCGTAAATCCGGAAACACTGAAGAGGCTGACCGCCTTCATTCACGAATATTCATCAAAAATGAAGTAAGGTGAGCGAACCATTTGCTAAAACTCCTTAATTGGATGCACAATAAAAGAACGAAATCTTTAAAAGAGGTGTAATTTCATGTCAAGAAAAAAAATGGGCCTTTTAGTCATGGCTTATGGTACTCCATACACTGAAGAGGATATTGAAAGGTATTATACACATATTCGACATGGGAGACGGCCAAGCGACGAATTGATTGCCGACCTTAAAGGCAGATATGAAGCGATCGGTGGATTATCCCCGCTTGCAAAAATAACGGCAGGGCAAGCTGAAGCGCTTGAAAAGAAATTGAATTCC
Organism: Peribacillus sp. 05N428; assembly: GCF_056397085.1. Taxonomy (NCBI): domain Bacteria; kingdom Bacillati; phylum Bacillota; class Bacilli; order Caryophanales; family Bacillaceae; genus Peribacillus; species Peribacillus sp. 05N428. The sequence continues at coordinate 5,921 of NZ_JBFTMS010000022.1, forward strand.
GTCCAGGAGGAAGTTGAATTCAAGGCATATCTTGGACTGAAACATATTGAACCTTTTGTTGAAGACGCAGTGAAACAAATGCATGAAGATGGAATCAAAGAGGCGGTCAGTATCGTATTGGCACCGCATTTTTCAACATTCAGCGTGAAGTCTTATAATGGACGTGCCCAGGATGAAGCCGCTAAATTGGGGGACCTGACCATCACTTCCGTTGAAAGCTGGTATGATGAACCAAAATTCATCCAATATTGGGTAGACCAAGTAAAAGAAGTAATCGGGAAAATGACCTCGGAAGAACGCGATAATTTCGCTTTGATTGTGTCGGCACATAGCCTCCCGGAAAAAATCTTGCAATCGGGTGATCCGTATCCAAATCAACTGAAAGAAACGGCAGACATGATTGCCGAAGGCGCAGGGGTTACCAATTATTCAGTAGGCTGGCAAAGCGCTGGACAAACTCCTGAACCATGGTTGGGACCCGATGTACAGGATTTAACCAGAGATCTTCATCAAGCAAAAGGTTATAAAGCTTTCATTTATATTCCTGTTGGCTTTGTTGCCGAGCACCTTGAAGTCCTTTATGATAACGATTATGAATGTAAGGTTGTGACGGAAGAGATTGGCGCAGGCTACTATAGGCCGGATATGCCCAATGTTAAACCTGAATTCATCGATGCTTTGGCCACGATCATTTTAAACAGATTACAGGAAAAGTGATCAGTCAATAGAAGAAAATCAGTTTAACCATGCTTGCCATGTGCTCTGCATATTTTTATTTGAAGTTATGTTATTCACCGGAAAAGCGACGCTACCTTTGGCCTTGCAGAATTAAATAAATATGTATTTTCGAAAAGTGGCTGTCCAGTAACGAGGATGGCCATTGTTTCTCTTGGAAATTGAAAATATAATTGAAAAAACTGAAAATTTTTGGTATGATATCGTTGAACATAATGACTGTTTTGTCCGTCTGGTCAGGATTGGGGTGGGAAATGTCTGTTGATCGTAAAAAATTAATTTTGGAAGCTGCGACCAAGTCGTTTTCACTTTTTGGCTATAAGGCAACGACGATGGATCAAGTCGCTAAAATTGCCAATGTGGGAAAAGGGACCATTTATACCTTTTATAAAAATAAAGAAGAGCTGTTTAAAGAAATCGTTCAGCGGATGATAGAGGAAATGAAATATGAGGCGGAACAATCTTTGGATGACCAACTCTCCTTTTTTGAAAACCTGCATCGGGCCGTTTATCGAATTCTGGAGTTCAGGCAGGAACATCAATTATCATTAAAACTTCTTCAGGAAGAGCGGGAAATTGGTACGCCGGCCGTTCAGGAAATGGTTAATGAAATGGAAGAAGCCATCGTATCCTATATTAAGGAAAAACTAAAAATAGCGATTGATAAGGGCTATATACAACCTTGCGATCCAGAGATAACAGCTTTCCTGATGCTAAAAATGTACCTTGCCCTGATCTTTGATTGGGAAAGGAATCATGCCCCATTAGAGAAAGAGGAAATTGCTGAACTATTTAAAATATATTTGTTCAAAGGATTATCCGTTACGTGATCATTCTATTTTTTTGCTGAAAGGCAATGAACCCCAATAAAAGAAGAGATACCGATCATCGGTATCTCTTCTTTTATTGGGGTTTTTTTCAGCTGCGAAACCGAAACATCTATGAATTCATCCTGCTATTTGGGAAGAGGATGGTGAAACACAAAGACTACTACTCTCCAGAAAGGCAATGATCACAGTGGTTTCCATAACATTCGTGCTGTTCTTCAATTTTTTTTCCGCATTCCGTGCATTGTTTCGGTGGCAGATTTTTAAAGAACTCAACGCTACTTTGAATCATGAACATCATCTCCTGAATTTTTTTATTATTCGCTTTTCTATGGTTTTATTGTATTATAACAGATTTAGAATGTCAATGAATGTTTTATAACATAAGTAAAAAAGGTGAAATAAGGGCAAGAATAGTTTATATTAATGGGGAAGTCATTGAGAGAAAAAAAGGAGTGCCTAAGCATGAAAATCACCGTAATTGGCTGCTGGGGCGGTTATCCAGCTAAAAATGAGGCAAGTTCCGGCTATTTGCTTGAATATGAAGATTTTCGCATTCTGCTTGATTGTGGCAGCGGTGTTCTATCACAGCTTCAAAACCATATGAAGCCGGAGGATCTTGGTGCAGTTGTATTATCCCACTATCATCCTGATCATGTAGCGGATATTGGTGTCCTGCAGCACGCTGCGTTCATACAGCAGATATTGGGCAGCGAAAAAAGGACGATTCCTATATATGGTCATGATTTGGACGAAGTCGAATTTGGTAAGTTAACTTATAAAGACGTGACAAAGGGGATAGCCATCTCTGCTGATCAGCCATTAACCATTGGACCGTGTAAATTTACGTTCATGAAAACAAAACATCCAGTACCTTGTTTTGCAATGAGGATTGAAGCTGAAAATCATTCGATAGTTTACACAGGTGACAGTTCATATATGGATGAGCTTGCAGATTTCGCTAAAGACGCAAATGTTTTATTATGTGAAAGTAACTTTTACAGTGATATGGATGGTTCAAAGGCGGGGCATATGACGGCAAGGGAAGCGGGCCTGCTGGCAGAAAAGGCTGACGTCCAGCTTTTGCTGTTAACTCACCTCCCTCATTATGGGAATCTCGATCAACTGAAAAAAGAAGCATCCGAGGTATTCAAAAGGGAAATAGCTGTAGCCAAAACCAATCTCGAGTTCCAACTATAAATGAAACATCAGTGATATGAAGTCTACAAGGAGGAACAACTGTGCTTTTTATTGATAATAAGGGAATTACAGATCCAAGAATTAACCTGGCCATCGAAGAATTTGCGCTTAAACATTTAAACATAGATGAAACCTATCTTTTATTTTACATTAATCGACCTTCAATCATCATAGGCAGAAATCAAAATACGATTGAAGAAATCAATTCTGATTATGTAGATAAAAAGGGCATTACAGTTGTTCGCCGCCTTTCCGGGGGTGGAGCGGTTTATCATGACCTAGGGAATCTCAATTTCAGTTTCATTACGAAAGATGATGGGGATAGTTTCCATAACTTTAAGAAATTCACCCAGCCTGTCGTGGAAACGCTCGAGAAACTAGGAATACATGCTGAATTGAGCGGTCGTAACGATATTCTGGCTGAAGGAAAGAAAATTTCGGGAAACGCGATGTTTTCAACGAAGGGCAGAATGTTCAGTCATGGGACATTGCTGTTTCAATCAGAAATGGATCACATTGTATCCGCTTTAAAAGTGAAAAAAGATAAAATCGAGTCCAAAGGGATTAAATCGATAAGAAGCCGTGTTGGAAATATCGCCGATTTCCTAAAAGAACCGATGTCTGTTGAAGAATTCCGTTCATTCCTTCTGCAAAATATTTTCAAAGATAACGGAAAGGTTACAGAGTATGTTTTAACAGAAACGGATTGGGAGAAAATTCACGAAATCTCGGAAGATAGGTATCAAAATTGGGAGTGGAATTACGGAAAATCACCTAAATTCAACTTGCAAAACTCACATAGATTTCCTGTGGGATCTGTTGATATCCGCCTTGAAGTGAACAGGGGAATCATTGAGAACTGCAAGATCTACGGTGATTTCTTCGGGGTCGGAGAGGTTGCGGATATTGAACGAAAGCTTACTGGAATACGCTATGAAAAGGAAGCAATCAGCAGAGCACTGGATGAGATCGATGTTCGTCATTATTTTGGCAATGTAACAAAAGAAGAAATATTGGCTTTAATATATTAAGCCTGAAAGCCGTCCCGACTTAATAGGACGGCTTTTGTGACTAATAATGACAGTAATTGCTTGAATATGGATAAAATGGTTGCTGTGATCGCATTCTTTTAATATAATAAAAATGTATTTAGTTCACCATAAAAATGAATGACCATTCATTCATGCTATTTGCAGGGGAGGGAGAAAGATGAATTTATCTGAACAGCTTCATCAAATGGCTTTAAAAAAGGCGGATAAGCCAGCATATTACTTTTTGGATCAATCCACTTCATATGGGGAATTGGATAAAGCCGTTACGAAGTTCGCAGACGAATTACATAGGCTTGGTGTTTCAAAAGGTGATAACATTGCGCTGTTATTAGGCAACTCTCCACATTTCATCATTTCATTGTATGGAGCTATGCGAGCAGGGGCGACCGTAATTCCCGTCAATCCAATATACACACCTGACGAGATTGGTTATATCCTGAATAATGGCGATGTAAAGGTTGTTGTGGCATTAGATAAGCTTTTACCCTTACTGGAGAAAATGAACCCTATCCTTTCAAGCGTAGAACAATATGTAATTTGTGAAATGCAGCCGGATAATGGGGATAGTAGCGAATTTAACATCTGCAATAAAATGAAATCGTTTACAAAAATGGTCGAATCGGGGGATGAAGGCTTTAAAGGTCCTGAACTGGATCCTGAAGATACGGCAATCATACTTTATACTTCCGGGACAACGGGGAAACCAAAGGGGGCCATGCTCACACATACCAATATCTACTCCAATGCACATGATATTGGTGAATATTTAAATATCACGGAAAGTGACCGTGTCATTACGACATTGCCAATGTTCCATGTTTTCAGTTTAACGGTAGTTGTGAATGCCCCGTTGATAAGCGGAGGTACGCTTTTAATTGTCCCGCAATTCAGTCCAAAGGAATTATTCAGGCAAATCAAAAAATATGATGCAACCGTTTTTGCTGGCGTGCCTACGATGTATAACTTTCTTTTTCAATATCCAGATGCGAAAGAGGATGCTTTGAAGTCTTTGCGGATATGCATATCTGGCGGATCCGCCATGCCAGTGTCCCTGCTTGAATCATTCGAGCGGAAATTTAATGTTAGGGTTTCAGAAGGATATGGCTTATCCGAAGCTTCCCCTGTTACCTGCTTCAATCCTTTGGACCGTCCAAGGAAGGCGGGTTCCATCGGAACATCCATCCTTAGGGTGGAAAACAAAGTGGTCAATGAGCTTGGAGAAGAAGTGCCGATCAATGGTGTAGGAGAATTGATTGTCAGGGGTCCGAATGTAATGAAAGGTTATTATAAAATGCCTGAAGAATCAGCCGCTGTCTTGAAAAATGGCTGGTTATATACAGGCGATTTAGCCAGGATGGATGATGAAGGCTACTTTTTCATTGTAGATCGTAAAAAGGAGCTTATCATCGTCGGTGGCTATAATGTCTATCCACGTGAAGTGGAGGAGGTTTTGTATGCCCATCCTGAAGTAGTTGAGGCAGCAGCCATTGGCGTTCCCGATCCCAATCAGGGGGAAGTGGTTAAATGCTTTGTGGTAAAGAAAAACAATGCATTGACTGAGGAAGAGCTGCTTGCCCATTGCATGGAACACTTGGCCAAATATAAGGTGCCGGCAAAAATTGAGTTTTTGGATGAACTTCCAAAAAACGCGACTGGTAAAATTTTACGGCGTTCCTTGAAAAACCATGTACTGCAAAACTGAATTACATTGATCATGAGGAGATCATTGCCTATAACCGGCAATGCTCCTTTTTTTGTACAACCAAAGTGTATGAGGCTGCATAAAATATTTTGAAGAATCTTAAAACCTTGATTCTTGTTTCGAAAAGAGTTATGATTGTCATTAAAAATTTCCACAAAATTGTAAGGAGGGGTTAGATGAGAGATGTAAAGCTTTTGGATATTTTTGCACATCCCATTGCTCAAAAATACTTGAACCGTTCAGGTCTGGCGCATGCGATTGCGGTAGCATACCATGCGTTTCACTTAGCAAATGAATATAATGTCGACCCTGATATTGCCGCTAAAGCCGGGCTATTGCATGATATGGGTCATTTCACCTGGTATCGCAATGGTAAATGGGATTATGATCTTTATAAACAAAATGATATTCACCCCATCAAAGGTGCCGAACGAGCACATAAACTGTTAATCCGCTTGGGAGAAAACCCGATCAAGGCAAAGACCATTTCCCTCGCCATTTTATTTCATACCGATTCGTTCTTACCTTCGAATGATATTATTCGTACACCGCTTCAGCAAGTCGTCAAATGGGCCGACGAAAAAGATGAAGAAGAAGGCGGAAAACACCATTATCGCAAAATTGATTTTCCGCGGGCAAAGGAAAGCATCATGAAACTTGATACGCTCATAGATGAGGAACAAAGAAAAAGGCTATCATCCTGAAATCAAACGGGTTGATAGCCTTTTTTATTGTCAGGAGGAACACAATTATTAAAAGTATTTTTATAGTTTAAATTTGTTAACAGGTGAATTAATGATGTAAAATATAGACCATTAGAACTATTCCACGGCTAACAGTTATAAAAAACTATCGGATTAATAACAAATAAAGAAAGTAACAGGTGAGGTTATGAAGTCGATTAAGCTAGTGATATATGGTGGTCAGGGAGGAATTGAGGGAATCATCGAACAAGAAGGTGACATTAAGGTCATGGGGATGACTGGAAATAAAATGGACCTTCTTGATTCTGATCATACATCAGTCATTCCAGATGTCATTCTTATTGATGCCCGCTCATCAGGGAAGTATGGACAGGAAGTCATGCAAATCCTGAAGGAAAAACACCCATCCACTCCTTTCGTCATTTTTACTGCCTATTCAGAAAATCATTATCTTATTGAAGCAATAGGCCATGGTGCAGCAGGTTATGTGTTACAGGATGGCGGAATGAAACAGTTGATGTCGGCAATCCGTCAATGTGCCAACGGTCAGATCGTTTATCCTGCCTCATTCAAATCAATTTTAATGAAAAAGCTGGAGCGGGATGTTGAAAGATCACCAGTAACTTTGGAAAAGGCAATCGAAAAATTGGGGGCTTTTTCTAAACGCGAGCATGAACTGCTTATCCTGCTAACCCAAGGCGAAACGAATCAGCAAATTTCAAAAAAACTTTTTCTATCGATCGGCACGGTAAAAAACTATATAAGCCGTATTTACAGAAAACTGAATGTTAATAATCGACCGGAGCTTATGGCACTTTTGTATGGTTTTCAAAATAGCGGGATGAAGGGATGACCGATCATGCCTGCCGTTCCGTTAATCGGTCTCATTCATTATAAATCAAATTCACATTTGAAATCCTTTGATGAAACGATTTCATCTTAGCAATTAGGCAAAGGAATAAATTCCTCGTTGCCTTAAACCTCTCATCCCTCCGTTTTTTTAGTGTCTCTGCATACGAATCATTCTGCCTCCCTTCCCGGAAGTGCATGTTTGGCTTATGGATTATTCTGGGAAATCTAAAGGTTGATAATGAACAATGAAAAATCAACAAAATGATGGGAATTGTAAGGAAGAATAATATTGAAGGGAAATGCGGTTCTAACCTGTCCATTTTGGATTAAACTATTAAGAGGGAGATTCGTTTTAAGGAGGGGCATCATGGTTAGAAAATGGGCTGGAAGAGCGATTATATTATATATCCTTTATGCAGCAGCGATGTATTGGTATATTTTTTATGGAGCGGATACGACCATTCCCGAAGCTTTGCGTGGAACGGCAGCAGATCCTGCAACGTTCCTGAATGCAAGGGAACTAAAGCTTAGTGAAGAGTATTCAGGACTGCGGAATTTTATTTTTTTCGTATCGACACCATATGAATGGCTTCTGTATTTCTTCATATTGTTATTCGGTTTTTCAAAGGCATTTGAAAAATCGTCAATGGCAGTCTCGAGACGGAAAGCGATCAGAACGGGCATTTACTTATTCTGGCTTTCCGTTATTTCATACCTGGCTCTATTTCCAATCAGTTTCATTGGATATCGGATGAGCAAGAGTTACCACATAAGTACACAAAGTTTCACCTCGTGGATGAAGGATGGAGTCATCGAATTCTGGGTGAATTTTGGGATGATGTTCATCATCGTTTGCATTTTATATTGGTTAATGAAGAAAAGTGTGAAGAAGTGGTGGCTCTATGCTTGGATGTTGTCCATTCCTTTTTCCTTGTTCCTGATGTTCGTTCAGCCTGTATTGATTGATCCGCTGTACAATGAATTCTATCCTCTCAAAAATAAAGAGCTGGAAACGGAAATATTGGCACTAGCCTCACAGGCTGAGATCCCGGCTGAACACGTGTATGAAGTAAATATGGCGGAAAAGACAAATGCCTTGAATGCATATGTGACCGGCATAGGTTCCAACTCAAGAATAGTTCTTTGGGATACGACCCTGAACAAACTGAAGGAAGATGAAATCCTTTTTATCATGGCACATGAAATGGCTCATTATGTGGAAAAGCACATTTATATAGGGATTGCAGGCTATTTAGGACTGACATTAATCGGTTTGTGGCTGACTTCGAAAATCATGAATTTTATCATTGGTCGCTGGGGCCATCAGTTAAAGGTCCGTTCGGTTGACAGCATATCATCTCTTCCGTTATTTCTCTTGATAACGTCTGTGCTGCTCTTTGCTTCGAGTCCGCTGTCCAATTATGTTTCCAGATATCAAGAAACAAGGGCTGACCGTTATGCCATTGAAATGACCGGGGACAAAGAATCAGCAATCACGACTTTCCAGGAACTCACGAGGTCGGGTTTGAGTCAGGTCAACCCGCCATTCCTGGTTAAATGGCTGCGGTATTCCCATCCGACCATGCTCGAACGGATTTCAACGGTTGAAAATGCAGATACAAAGGGTGATTGAAAGCCAGCTGAAAACCAGCTGGCTTTTTTTCTTCGGAAAGTGGAAGTTTGTGGTCGTTTTCAGAAAAAACTATTATTTTTAAAAATCTTAGGTTCTCTACTATAATAAATTAAATTCCCAGTTCTTTTTAAGGAGATCGGATATGTATAATGTACTTTTCATCACTGTAGGCTCAGTGCTTGTGGCAGTAGCCTACAACTTATTTTTGATACCACATTTAATTTTAAGCAGCGGACTTAGTGGACTTGCGATCATGTTCGGAATCATCACCCCAGTCAACACAGGGATATTGAATTTTCTGATGAACCTGCCATTGCTGATTCTTGGTTACCTGAAATTAGGGAGACGCTTTATCACCTATACGATATTATCAGTTGTCGTGATTTCCATCAGTTTATACCTCATTCCAGTTCACGGTATTTCCACTGAACCGATTTTGTCTTCTTTATTTGGCGGGATCATATCGGGAATCGGTATAGGCATCGTCTTTCGCGCTTCGGGGTCTTCGGGCGGCTTTGATATCATTGCCATGCTATTGGCTAAGAAGAGCGACTTTCCGCTTGGTACATTGCTTTCGGTGATGAATGCTGTTGTGGTGGTAATCTCAGGCTTCATCTTCGGTTGGGATGCCGCATTATATACGCTGATTTCCATTTATGCAGCAGGAAAGGTGATCGATACGATCCATTCCAATCACATTAAATTAACATTGATGATCGTTACCAAAAAGAGTGACGAAATGAAAACGAAGCTCCTGACCAACCTATATCGTGGAATTACAGTCATGGATGGTGAAGGTGCATATTCAGGAGAAAAGAGCAAAGTAATGATGACAGTCATTACACGTTATCAGTTAACAGATGTAAAAACGATGATAAAAGAAGTGGATCCGAATGCTTTTGTTAATATAACCGAAACTGCCGAGGTCATGGGTATGTTTCATAAAGAGTGATGATAATAAGAAAAGCCTCCCGACATTATGGGAGGCTTTTTTGATCATGAATGTTAATTTCCAAATTGTTTTAGTAAAACGTTCATTTCAGAACTTAGTTTTAAGAATAAAGGTTTGTTTTTTATATCCAAGGCATCATCGATCTGTTTTGCAAGGAGATTCTTTTTGGTAGTAAGGACGGCTTCCTGAATAATCATATCAATTAACATTTCCTGAACCACGGCATCGTTTTTCATTTCGCTCATTGATAAGGACTTCACTGACTCTGAATAAGATTTTTCATTTTTCAAAGTTACCACCCCTGACCCTTTTTATTATTATATGGATTTGAGCGGATAAAATCAACTGAAAATTTAAAAAATTTAAATTATGATAGAGAATGTGTCGTTTAGGTGACGAAAAAGCCACTAAATAAAAGAATTTTAAATTTTTTGTGAACTTGCTTTTTATGTTTAAGGGTTATGCTATTATAGTGAGTAATTTAACATACATTTACTATCCCCCTTCACTTTTCTTGGACAGGAATGGAAGGGTACAAGCAATTAAGAATATAAGCTTTGGAAAGTGATAGCGATGTTTAGCAATGAGGAAGAGGTGGATTAAAAATGAAGGAAAACAATCAGGGAATCATCGAGGAATATGAAATCACGCCACATACACTAATGGTTGCGCCAATTAATTACGGCAGTAAAATATATGCCCGTATCGTTGAAATGGAGGACGAGTTCATCTCCCCGTTTAAACCTATGGAAATAATAAAGAAAAGCTGCGAGTTCTTCGGATCAAGTTATGAAGGACGCAAGCAAGGCACGAAACAGCTCATAAACATCACACATAAAGCACCGATCGCGATTGATCCGACCAGTTCGATATTCTTCTTTCCAACTACATCTCCGTTACGTCCTCAATGCATCTGGTTATCACATGAGCATGTGGTATCCTATAAGCGCCTGGATTCCAAACATACAACCATCACATTCAGGAATAGACAAACCATCGATATAGCAGTGTCATGCAGCTCTTTCGAAAACCAGCTGCACCGGACCTCTTTTTTAAAAACGAAATTGATCCAGAGGATTGAGGAAACAAAGAGGAAATCCTTTTATCTGTTCACTGATGCTAATGGAGTCAAGGCTTCAGAGGTAATCTCAAAGTATATACCGCGATAAGAGGGGGTTCAGGGGAAAAATCAGAGGAGAATGCAAACGGGAATATTCAAATTTAAAGCAAGCCCTTCTTATTAAAGAAGGGCCCTGGAATCAATCTTCGAATAATTCATCCATTAAATCGTCAATTTCTTTTCTTAATTTTTCAGTTCCTTCTTTGGAAATGGTGATGGTATCACCATCGATAATCAGCATATCTCCTACTTTTGCTCCCTTGGGAAGAGCACTTTTAGGGAAATCCTTCATGTCACCACCATCGATTTCAACGACAGCGATCTTTCCTTCGAAGCGATCAATAATTCCTTGTACCAATTATTTCACCGTCTTTACAGTAATTTTCTGACCTGTAGAAGTAAAAATAATGTTACCTGATTTATCTGTGCGATAAGTTTTGGCTTTCACTGAATTCAACCGTTTTATAACAGTGGAAGTAGGGTGCCCATAGCCATTTTTCCCTACACTGATTACAGCATATTTCGGTTTTGTTTTGTTAATGAAAGCTGAACTTGTCGATGTTTTTGCACCATGATGGCCTACTTTAAGTAAATCCACACTTGGTACCAGTTTTTTAACCAGCATATCTTTCTCTGCTTTTTCTTCGGCATCACCTGTAAACAAGAATGTTTTTTTGCCGTGTTTAAGCAACAGGACAGCACTCCAATTATTTAAGTCAGACTTAGCATAGTCCTTAACAGGTGCAATGAATTTAAGGGAATTATCCTTTGCTTTAGTGTTGATTTCCACTCCCGTCTTCGCTTTTTTTATTGTAAGCGTCTTCTTCTTAACAGTCGTTAAAAAGTCTTTGTATGCCTGGGTAGTATGTGAAACTTTAGGGGCATACACAGATTTTACATTAATCGATTTAATCACATGAGCAAGACCGCCAACATGATCCGCATCTGGGTGAGTGGAAACTAATGCAGTAAGTGTTTTTACCTTTTGTTTTTTTAGGTAGGCAACAACCTCGTCGCCCTTTCCTTTACCGCCGCCATCGATTAAAACGTTTTCATTACCGGTTTGTATCAGGATTGAATCTCCTTGTCCAACGTTGATAAAATGTACCTTTACATTTGAGGCTGCCTCAGTTGTTTTAAGTCCAGTGAATAAAGATAAAACAAGAACAGCCACCAGTAGAATATTTATTTTCTTCATTTTTCCCCTCCGGTTAATAATTTACCATGTGTAACCGGAAAAATGGGAATATGGGAATATGGACACGATTTTTATTTGTGGTAAAAAAAGGGAAATATCGTCTAGGCTTATGTTTAGGGAAAATGATCCTGGGTATTTATGATTAATCTCTTGAATTAAAATGAAAACCATTATTTTAAAGAGTCAATCACTAAAAAATCTATTCCTCTCAGAAAAGAGTGTGAAGTTGGCATATATTAAAGGAGCAGGCTGCGTAGAAAGTTAGTATTACCAACAAAATATTTTGTTAAAGAGATTGTTACTGTTTTTTTAGGATTTGTACAATTTAAACGTTGATTACCCCCCCCAGGCACTCGCTTTCCGCGGGCGGTCCGAGAGCCTCCTCGGCGCGTTTGCACCTTTTGTTCCAACCAACTTTGTTTTAAAATTTAGATAGGAACCCTTTTGGCTACAAATTAAACCATGCAAATAAAACATTGCATGGTTATCATAAGAAATTAGGGATGGGTATAAGTTTCCTTAATGATTGGCTCCTTAATACATAATATGAAAGACACCGATGATGTATCTTTTGTTCAGTATTTCACAAATGGTTTTGTTTTTCTGGAAGTTCTTTTTGCTTTATACGTTTAATATAAAGGGGGTGTTACTAGTAGATAATACTAGTTATGGATATGCAATTAACATCTTTCTCAATAACGTTGTACTGACACTAAAATGATAGTTTAGACGTATAGTTATAATAGATGAATGGAAATTAAAATGTCGCTTAATAATGAACAAACGGGCCAGCCTTTTAATCGTTAAGGACATTTTCGTCGAAACTGTTGCCTTAATTCAGTAAGCAGTAAGTGCAAACGGCTTGTGTAACAAGAAGAGGAGAAGCGGCTATGGCAGTCCTCGGTTCCTATAATAGGGAAGAGGATAGTATACCATACCAGGCAGCTTCGACTTTCTGCCGTTTAATCATCAAGAACGAAGGCGATGCTATGCATACAGCAAACTTTTAATGAAGGATGCCATAACTAGGGAACTTGAAGTAACGCAGTTAAATGTAAAAGGTATTTTCAGAAGAAGATATTATCTATCTGAAATCTGAAATCCATGGCAGACATTTCATCCGACATGATAGAGCTTGATCCAATAGCATGGGCTTTTTAAGCGTCCCATCGTCCTAAAGGAATTTCCATTCATTCGATGCAGGGATTGGTTGATGGCAATCGATCAGGGCAAATCATGGGATACGTGTTACATTCTGCGGCGGATCATGATATTGGTTACTTTTACATCGATTTGTCGAAGCTGACTGTTTTCCTATCCTTTTCTTCAATATGATGAGTCGATCATAACGGGTGCCACTCCAACCTTTGTCATGGAGCATGTAATTAACTTTCATTTAAGGAATCTTAAAACTAAAATTGTTAGGATATTCAGTATGCACTTGATTACATAGGTTATGCCTTGATCGAAAAGTAATCTTTCACGGAGATGACTCCATGGTTTGAACTAGCCAATTAAATTATGATGTTATGGAATATTCAAACAGGGGAATGGAGGTAAGTGAGTCTAATCGATCTTGATCATGAAAGACTCCCTTACCTTTATGCCAGGAGAGATGCGGTGCTTTTTTATGGTCATCCTTTTTACGTCCAAGGGAATTTGTATCCTTCCGGAAGGCTCCGTTGTAACCCGTTAATCCCTTGAGGGTTTTTTTTCGAAAAAGTAATAACATAACAAGTCTTCGGTTTTGTTGCGAAGGCGGGGATTGAAATAATTATGATGTTCCTCGTATCCTTTATATAAAAAACAATACATCGTGAAGGATTCATCGCGTTTGATTTCACTAACCTTAATATTCTCTTTGCGCAAATAGCGCCGTACCTCGGCAAGTTCGTCTTGAACCACTTTTAAAATATGTTCGACTAGCTCCGAATAGGGCCTTTTTAATTTAAACGGACTAATTTCGATGACCTTGAGATCCCGGTTTAAGACTGTAATAACCATAGGGAGGTAGATGGCTTTTTCAATCATATTTCGGTCACCTTCTGGAATGCGGGTCATCATGACCGCCCCTTTCTAAATAGCGCGTTTTTAATACTAATATGTATCTTCCGTAAAAATAAGAACATTTGTTCCGTTTTTATCCTAATGTATTTTCAGTGGTTATGCAAGCAGTTTTGATAAATCTAGAAATATTCGTTAATAAGATTATGTTTTCCGGAGATAGGGAAAGTATGAAGATATATGGATAATAATTCTTGCAATTTCGGGGGAAAGTGATATATCTAAAATAAACGGTTTTTAATAAGTTTATGCTGCTTTGATGGCAGCATGTCGAGGGAGATAATTATGGATTTGGATACTATACGTGAGTGGTTTACACTTGATCATATATCGGCACTTATTCAGCAATATCGCTCATTCGGTCCAATTCCCGGGATCTTACTGCCGATGCTGGAAGCTTTTTTGCCTTTTTTGCCCTTAGTGGTGTTCGTGCTTGCCAATGCAACGGCATTTGGTCTCTGGTGGGGGTTTTTATTTTCTTGGATTGGTGCGGTAGCGGGGTCCTTTTTGATCTTTTGGATTATTAGAAGATATGGTCAAATGAGGTTTTTCCGATTTTTGCAAAAGCATAAACAGGTGCAGAGGTTGATGGTTTGGGTTGAGAGCCATGGATTCGGGCCTTTGTTCATATTGCTCTGCTTCCCTTTTACACCTTCGGCTATCGTTAATATCGTTGCAGGGCTATCAAAAGTCAGTACCCTGCAATATGGACTTGCAGTAGTTGGAGGGAAGGCGGTGATGATTTTTACGATCAGTTTCGTAGGTTACGATTTAGTATCATTGATTCATAAACCTGTGCGAACGATCATTATCGGAATCGTCATCTTTATCCTATGGTATGTGGGGAAAAGACTGGAAGTCCGGTTAAATAAAAGCATGAAGAGAGAAGAAGGGCAATAAATTAATATATAAATGCAGTAGGGGTTGAACTAGATGGAAAAAACAAACAAGAATTCTTTATCCGATTGGATAAAACCAGCGATGATAGCTTTTGTTATTTACATCTTAATCCGTACATTTCTCTTTTCAAGCTATGATGTTGAAGGAAAGTCGATGCAGCCGACCCTTGAAGATGGAAATAAACTTGTCGTGAATAAAATCAATTACCAGATTCATGATATCAACCGTTTTGACATTATTGTTTTTCATGCGAATTCACAAGAAGATTATGTTAAGCGGGTTATAGGGGTTGCAGGTGACCGTATTCGTTATAAAGATGATTGGCTATACGTAAATGGTGAGAAAGTGGATGAGCCTTATCTTGAGAAATTCAAGGAAGGTTTCCCAGGACAGGATTTTACAGGTGATTTTACATTAAAAGAATTGACGGATATGACCAAAGTTCCGGAGGGCAAGCTTTTTGTCATGGGTGATAATCGTCTTGAAAGTGCTGACAGCCGTCACTTTGGTTATATACCGGTAGAAAATGTTGTCGGTAAAGTGGATGTTCGATATTGGCCGGTCAATGATTTCAATTTTAAGTTTACAGGTGAGTGATTGTGAAGCCCGAGTATGATGCGGGCTTTTTCTTTTGGGGAAAACGCGAACGTACGGTTGGTGTTTTTTTAAGGGAAACGGTAAAATAATAGAAGGTAAATCTAATTGGAAACAGAAACCTAGTCATAAAGACGAAAGTATTTCTGGTATGATGGATCTAGATATTATGTTGTAAGGGGGAAAAGAGATGTCACTCCGTTTTTTACTGGGAAGATCGGGTACAGGGAAAACTTCGAATATATTGGACGAAATCCGCTCTAAATTGGCAGAAGATCCCGAAGGAAATCCAATTATCTACCTCGTTCCTGATCAGATGACGTTTCTATCTGAATATAAATTAATTAAAACACCAGGCCTTGCCGGAATGATCCGGACACAGGTTTTCAGTTTTAGCAGGCTTGCTTGGCGCGTTCTTCAGGAAACCGGGGGGATGAGCCGGCTGCATCTGGACAGTGTTGGCGTTAATATGCTGATACGGAAGATCATGGATGATAAAAAGGAAGAGTTAAAGATGTTCAGTCGATCTGCTGATAAGCAGGGGTTCATTGCACAGATGGAGCTAATGCTGGCTGAGTTCAAGCAGTATTGCATCCAACCTGATGACATTCAAAACTATTTGGCTGAAACCTCACAGGCCGGCAGCGGCATTCAGGATAAACTGCATGATCTTGAATTGGTCTATCAGGCTTTTGAGGATGAAATGGTCAATAAATATTTAGACTCCGAAGATTATTTCACTTTGCTGATCGAAAAAATGTCAGAGTCTTCATATATAAGGAATGCGGATATATATATCGATGGTTTTTATAGCTTGACTCCACAGGAATTATTGATTGTTGAAGAAATGATGAAGCTGTGCAGGAGTGTAACGATCTCGCTGACGTTAGATCAGCCCTACAGGCAATATGCTCCGGATGATTTGCAATTGTTCAGGCAAACGGGAAACCTTTATCATCACCTATATCAGGCTGGATTGAGGAATGGCATACCGATTTCAGAAGATCGAATCTTAAAAAGATCGGAAAGGTTTGGAAAGAGTCCGGGGCTGAATCATCTGGAAACTTATTTTTCCATTCGTCCTGCACGAACGTTTGAGCAGTCACCTGATGTAACGATCGCCCAGGCAGTTAACCGCAGAGCTGAGATTGAAGGAGTTGCCCGGGATATCTTGTCGCTGGTCAGACAGAGACAGCACCGTTTCCGTGATATTGCGATTTTAGTCCGTAACGGGGAAGCATACGCAGATATTTTACAAACCGTTTTTCGGGATTATCAAATTCCCTTGTTCGTCGATTCCAAGCGGACGATGCTGAATCATCCTCTGATTGAACTGATTCGTTCGACTTTGGAGATCATCAATGGCTATTGGCGTTATGAACCGGTATTTCGTGCAATCAAGACAGAGCTTCTATTTCCGCTGCAAAAAAACCACGATCGGATGCGTGAACAGGTAGATAAGCTGGAAAACTATGTGCTGGCACGCGGCATTAAAGGAAGCGGGTGGACGTCCAAAGATCGTTGGACCTACCGGCGATTCCGCGGTCTGGAACTCGAGGACCGGAACCAAACGGATAAGGAAATGATGCTTGAGCAAGAGTTGAATGAAATGAAGCAATTATTTACCGAGCCCATCTTGAAGCTATCAAAACGGGCTAAAAAGGCTGCTAATGGCAGGGAATTGTGTGAAGCCCTTTATCTATATCTTGAAGAATTGCATATACCGGAAAAATTGGAAAAGCTGAAACTGGAGGCAGAAGAAGCAGGTGATTTGGTATCGGCAAGAGAGCATGAGCAAACATGGAATGCGGTTGTCGACCTATTGGACCAATTCGTTGAACTGCTGAGCGGGGAAGAGCTTTCCATGAAACAGTTTGCGGTAATCATTGAAGCTGGTCTGGAGTCTCTTGAATTTTCTTTGGTACCGCCGGCAATTGACCAAGTATTAGTCGCTAATCTAGATTTATCCCGCCTGGATGATGTGAAGACAGCTTTTGTTATCGGTTTGAACGAAGGGGTTCTGCCGGGAAAAGCTGTATCTGACGGGATATTTTCAGATAGTGATCGTGATGTGCTGCTGGCTGGTGGACTTGATGTTGCCCCAAGTTCGAAAGTGCGCCTGCTGGATGAGGAGTTCACAGCGTACAAAGCATTCACTACGCCTGCCGAGGCCCTTTATTTATCATATCCGCTTGCCGATGAGGAAGGGAAGGCGCTTTTACCTTCATCCTATTTGAAACGGGTAAGGGACGTATTGCCTAACGTTTCCGATGTGTATTATATGAACGATCCGTCCGATCTGCCTGCAGAGGAACAGGTGAAATATGCAGCGAATCATGATGTGGCCCTTTCGTACCTGGCTGCCCAATTGCAGCTGAAGAAAAGGAACTATCCAATCCATTCACTATGGTGGGATGTATATAATGCCATTATTGATGATGAAATGGCCGGTCCTTCAGCAACTAAGGTTTTATCGAGCCTTTTTTATCAAAATAGGACAAAGAAATTAACTGAGGAAACAAGTAAGCAATTATACGGTGAGAGCATTCTTACGAGTGTATCCAGGATGGAAATGTTCAATAGCTGCCCGTTTTCCCATTATGCGGCTCATGGCTTGAAATTGAGGGAAAGGCAGATTTTCCGTTTGGATGCCCCGGATATAGGCGAGATGTTCCATGGAGCGTTGAAAATGATCTCCGATTACTTGAAGGAACATGATATTCCTTGGTCTACATTGACCCCGGAACAATGCTTGGAGCTGGCCAGAATTGCTGTGGAGAGACTTGCTCCTAAACTCCAAAATCAGATTTTGTTAAGTACGAACCGCCATCACTATTTACGCAGGAAACTCGAAAACGTGATAGGACGTGCCTCGATCGTATTAAGTGAACATGCAAAGGCGAGCGGTTTTGCTCCGATCGGATTAGAACTTGGATTCGGAAAAAATGGCGAGCTGCCGCCACTTTCTTTTACATTGAAAAACGGTACGAAGATGGAATTGATCGGGCGGATCGACCGAGTGGATAAAGCGGAAGAAGATGAGGGTGTCTATTTGCGTGTGCTCGATTATAAGTCGAGTGAAAAGGAACTGAACATGAGTGAAGTATATTATGGACTCGCGCTGCAAATGTTGACATACCTAGATATCGTCGTCACCCATTCCAAGTCGCTGATTGGAAAAGAAGCGATTCCAGCCGGAGTTTTGTATTTTCATGTGCATAATCCCGTTGTCAAATCAAAGGGTATGCTCAGTTTGGATAAAATTGAAGAAGAAATTTATAAAAGCTTTAAAATGAATGGACTTGTACTGGACCATTCAAATGTCATTCAGTTGATGGATACCTCTCTTGATATTGAAAATTCGGGTAAGTCGGATATCATTCCAGCTGGATTTAAAAAGGACGGATCGCTCCTGGCGGCTTCCAAAGTTGCCAGCAGGGAAGAGTTTTCGCTTCTGAATCATCATGTGCGCCGTATTTATCAGGAAGCTGGTGATCGAATGGTCGATGGTGATGTGGATATTACTCCATACAAATTAAAGGAAAAAACGCCGTGTACCTTCTGTTCCTTTAAATCTGTATGCCAATTCGACCAGTCACTGGAGGAGAACCAATTCAGGAATTTGGCACAGAAGAAACAAAATGACGTTCTTGAGCTATTAAGGGGAGAGGGGGAGAGCGATGAGTAAAACGAAAATTCCTGCTCTGCCAGGAGACGTGACTTGGACGGAAGATCAATGGAAGGCAATATGGGCTAAAGATCAGGACATCCTGGTTGCGGCCGCTGCGGGTTCAGGGAAAACAGCGGTACTGGTCAATCGGATCATTCAAAAAGTCATTTCAGAAGAAGATCCAATCGATGTTGATGAACTGCTCGTGGTTACATTCACCAATGCCTCGGCTGCCGAAATGCGCCATCGGGTAAGTGAGGCATTAGAAAAAGCGATTAATGATAATCCGCATTCACAGCATTTACGTAAGCAGTTGAGCTTGATTAATCGTGCTTCGATTTCCACACTCCATTCGTTTTGTCTAGAGGTGATCAGGAAGTATTATTATCTTACGGATATCGACCCGGGCTTCCGGATTGCAGATTCAACGGAGATCCAGCTGCTCCGTGATGAAGTGATGGAAGAGCTTTTCGAGGAGCAGTATGGCCAAAGTGATAACGAAGAGTTCTTTAATTTGGTCGATGCTTTCACAAGTGATCGAAATGATGATGCACTTCAGAATATCGTTCGGTCGCTGCATGATTTTTCGCAATCGAATCCAAACCCGGACCGATGGCTCGATGGTGCCGCCAGCATGTATGAGCTGGCAGATGATGATGGGATCGATGATCTTTCGTTTATCGATTCATTGAAGTTCGATATTGGTTTACAATTGGACACGGCCAGGGATTTATTGGAACGCTCGCTTGCGTTGACAAAAACCCCTGGGGGGCCGGCTCCAAGGGCTGAGAACTATATAGCCGATCTTGCACTGGTTGCTAAACTTTCGGAAGTGAAGGACCAATCCTGGAATGCACTTTATGAGGAAATCCAAAACGTGAAATTCGGGACGGCAAAACGCCTTACCGGTGCAGATTTTATCAAGGAAGTTGCTGATGAGGCTACCAAGTACCGGGATAAGGCCAAGAAGATCATCAAATCGTTACAGGAAGAGTTATTTTCCCGGAAACCGGAAAGCTACCTGCGGGATATAAGGGAGCTTAAGGGTTATGTCGATACACTTGTAATGCTTGTTAAACGGTTTGACGAAAGATTCTTTGCTGCAAAAGCAGAAAAGAACTTGGTGGATTTCGCCGATTTGGAACATTATTGTCTTCAAATTTTGACAGGGGAAACGGTGGATGGTGAACGAAAACCTTCAGCGGCAGCCATTGAATACAGGAACCAGTTCAAAGAGGTACTAGTGGATGAATACCAGGACACGAACCTGGTTCAGGAATCGATCTTAAAACTGGTGACGGCTGATGGAGAATATGATGGGAATCTTTTCATGGTAGGCGATGTCAAGCAGTCCATTTACCGGTTCAGGCTTGCAGAACCGAATCTCTTCCTTGGAAAATACACACGATTTACCCATGACGGTGTTGATTCCGGACTGAAAATTGATTTAAACCGCAATTTCCGGAGCCGAAAGGAAGTTCTTGATGGGACCAATTTCTTGTTTCAACAGTTGATGGGCATTACAGTCGGTGAGATTGATTATGATGAAGATGCCCAATTGAAAAAAGGTGCCCCATATCCCGAAGACGATCCAAACCCGATCGAACTTCATTTAATTGATGGAGCAGCCGATCCTGAAGCTCATTTGGAAGTGGAAGGGTATGATGGCGGATTTGAGGCCGAGGAGCTTGAAAAAGCGCAGCTCGAAGCAAGGCAGATGGCCAAGCTCATTAAAAAGGCTATAAGCGAAAAGTATCGGATATATGATACGAAAACCAAAAGGTACCGATCTGCCACTTATCGGGACATGGTCATTCTACTTCGTTCGATGCCATGGGCACCGCAAATCATGGAGGAATTTAAAAAGCAGGGAATTCCAGTCTATGCCAATTTGTCCACAGGGTATTTTGAAGCGACCGAAGTGGCCATCATGATTTCCTTATTGAAGGTGATTGATAATCCGCAACAGGATATCCCATTGGCTTCCGTTCTCCGTTCACCTATCGTCGGGTTGGATGAAGAAGAGATGTCAAAGGTGCGTTTATTCCATACAGGAAGCTATTACGAAGCACTAGCTGATTTTTACAGAAAGAGTGACCCTGAGGAACATCCGGGGCTTTATGAAAAAGCCTCTGCATTTTATAAAAATCTAGTGAAGTGGCGGAAGATTGCCAGGCAGGAGGCATTATCAGATCTGATCTGGCTCCTATACCGCGAAACGCAGTTTTATGATTTTGCAGGTGGGATGCCGGGCGGGAAACAGCGTCAGGCCAATTTACGAGCGCTGTATGACAGGGCAAGGCAATATGAAGCAAGTTCTTTCCGCGGTCTGTTCCGTTTCTTGCGGTTCATAGAAAGGATGCAAGAACGTGGAGATGATTTAGGGGCAGCTCGGGCTTTAGGGGAACAGGAAGATGTAGTCCGGCTGATGACGATTCACTCGTCAAAGGGGCTTGAGTTCTCGATCGTGTTCATTGCCGGTCTTTCCAAGCAATTCAATATGATGGATTTACGAAAGTCCTATTTACTGGATAAAGATTATGGCTTTGCGGCAAAGTATGTGAATTCCGAATTACGGATAACTTATCCATCCCTCCCTCAATTGGCTTTTAAGAAAAAAAAGCAGCTTGAATTAATTGCCGAGGAGATGCGTGTCCTCTACGTGGCGCTAACAAGGGCTAAGGAAAAGCTTTATTTGATTGCCAGTATCAATGATGCAGAAAAAACGCAGCAGAACTGGGAAAGTAATGCGGCACATGGAGATTGGCTATTGAAGGACTATGTACGGGCAGGTGCAAAAAGTTATCTTGATTGGATTGGTCCATCCCTTGTCCGACATCGGGATTCTCTTGGTGCTGCAGGTCTTGGCTTGGAAATGGAGTCGCATCCATCGAATTGGTCCATTTCCGTCATTCCGAGTGAAGAGCTTGCTGTTCTGGATGAGGAAGAGGCACTGGTTCAAGAGCAAATGCTTGAACATGTCCAGAAATCGGAGAAGGTCGGCATCGTTTCCGAGTTTTATGATGATATCAAGGAACAGCTGGAATGGGAGTACCCCGAGCATGAGGCGACGGTGTATCGTTCCAAGCAATCCGTTTCTGAATTAAAACGTCAATATGAACTCAAGGACGAACAAAGCTCCACAGAGCTGTTGCGTAAATTTAAGCGGCCTATCACGAAGCGGCCGACTTTCATGCAAGAAAAGTCACTGACTCCTGCTGAAAGGGGTACGATTACACATTTAGTCATGCAGCATATTGATCTATCTAAAGACATTACCATTCAATCGATTCAGCAACTGATCATTGATCTGATTCAACGTGAGCTGTTGACGGAGGAACAGAAAGAAGCTGTGGATCCGGAGACGATCGTCGATTTCTTCGATAGTGAAATCGGGCAAAGAATGCAGAGGGCCAAAAGCATTCGCCGTGAAGTGCCATTTACGATGTCGCTGCCTGCAAAGGAAGCTTACAGCGATTGGACAGCTGGAGATGAAGAAGTCCTTATCCAAGGTGTGATTGATTGTATCTTTGAGGATGAACAAGGTCTTGTGCTTCTCGACTATAAAACGGATACGATCACCGGCCGTTTTGCAAACGGGTACGAAGGGGCTAAAGGGATTCTTGCCGATCGATACCAGATGCAGCTTCAGCTTTATACGAGGGCTGTTGAAGGGATAATGAATAAGAAGGTAACCGGCCGTTACTTGTTTTTCTTTGACGGCTCGCATTTATTGGAAATATAAGAGAGAAGGAGTGTCCCATTGATGTGGGACGCTTCTTTTTGGTTGAATAAACAGAATAGTTTGAAAAAGTGTAAATGCTTACTATATACTAGTGGAGAAAAATACCTTTTTAAAGGAGTAGAGAAGAGTATGACGAGTGAGATCAAGAGCAAGGGATACTTTGGTGAGTTCGGTGGAAGCTTTATACCGGGTGAACTTCAGGAAGTTATGGATATTTTAGAAACGGAATTCCTGAAATATAAGGATGACCCGGAATTCATTGAGGAATTCCGATATTATCTGAAAGAATATGTCGGACGCGAAAACCCGTTAACACTTGCAAAGAATTTAACGGAAAAGGTTGGCGGGGCAAAAATATACTTGAAGCGTGAAGATCTGAATCATACAGGTGCTCATAAAATTAATAATGCGATTGGACAAATCCTGCTTGCTAAACGAAGGGGTGCTAAACGCATCATCGCAGAAACAGGAGCAGGACAGCATGGTGTGGCGACTGCGACAGCATGTGCGATGTTTGGCATGGAGTGTGTGATCTATATGGGTAAGCTGGATACGGAGAGGCAGGCATTGAATGTCTTTCGGATGGAATTGCTGGGGGCAAAAGTCGTAGCGGTCGAAAAGGGACAGGGTCGATTGAAGGATGCTGTTGATGAGGCATTGAATGACTTGGTGCAAAACTATGAAAATACTTTTTACTTACTTGGTTCAGCAGTGGGGCCACACCCATATCCAACGATCGTTAAGCATTTCCAATCAATCATAAGTGAAGAATCGAAGCGCCAGATCCTTGAAAAGGAAGGGAAACTGCCCACAGCCATCATTGCCTGTGCAGGAGGGGGAAGTAATGCGATCGGTGCTTTTGCTCATTATCTCGATGAAGAAAATGTCCGTTTAATTGGTGTAGAGCCAATTGAAGCCCCAAGTATTTCGCAAGGTGTCCCGGCAGTATTGCACGGATTCAAAAGTTTGACGTTAGTGGATGAGCAAGGGGAACCAAAACCGACATTTTCCATAGCCGCCGGTTTGGATTACCCAAGCGTGGGACCCGAGCATAGTTTTTTGAAAGATAGCGGACGAGCGGAGTATGTGACGGTAAAAGGGGAAGAAGCGCTGGAGGCTTTTCAGGTATTATCCAAAACAGAGGGAATCATTCCAGCTCTCGAAAGCTCACATGCCCTGGCTCACGCCATGAAGCTAGCTAAAGAGTTAACAAGGGAAGATATACTGATCGTTAATTTATCAGGCAGGGGAGACAAAGATGTTGAGCAAGTATTTAACATGTTAGAAAAATAGTCCGAATGTAAAAGCCTCCCTGGAAATGGGAGGCTTTTTCTATGACTAATTATTCCCTGTAATGGGCTGGTCAACTCCATTGATATCAAGGACATTGCTTCCATTCAGGCCATTGGCCGTGAAAGTGATTGCAGCTGTGTTCCCTGAGCCGGATCCGAAAACCGATTTGGAGGAAGACTTAGGGGAAATGACGGCACAATCACCGAATAACAGGTTTCCTTGCGCGACATTAAATACTTGAACCGGGCCGATAATGGCAGGCATATGAACCCCTCCTTTAAAAGTTTAAGTGTTGTTGGTTGAATCCTCGATTGGCGTCTCTTCAGGTTTTTTAGGAACCTCCCGAATATGTTTCACTCTTGACTCCATACGTGCATGGCCTACGTTCCCCACACCAACCACAGATGAGGAAGATATCCCGATTATATTGATATTGCCGACCCGTATGAAGGGATTCGGATTTGAAAAACTTGATATGACTGGTTCATTCAATCTTGGGATATAAAATGGTTTCTTAAAGATGTCATAGTCTGCGAAATGAATATCGACTGAGTGGAAAGTTTCACTTTTCTTTTGAACGGCTAAAGCCAGGGAATTCCCGTCAATATATGAGGTATCCCCGATTTGCATGGCGGAGCTGAACGATACCGTGTCTGATACTATAGATTTTACTTTTGATATTCTTGAAAACATATTTTTTATCCTTCTGGAGAAAGCGGCACGAATGGCCCTATGATAAGGGATTCCGGCGGGGTATCGAATGCTGAGGATAGTTGGACCGTTTGTACATCCCCTATGAGAAATAAAGCAGAGCTTGCTACACCGGTAATTTTAATATCTCCTACACAAAGCTGGTGATTGGTTACATTAAACTCCATTTGGATTTCCTCCTGTCTCGGCTTGTGAATGGGTAATGAATTGGAATAATGCAGTTTGAATATCGGATTTCACCTTCTCCCTGATCTTTTCCTTGACATTATCCCGTTGCTGCGGTGCACGTTCCGCGTAAGAAAGATTATCGAAATACATATTGATGCGTTGATGAAGCTGGCGTTCGACGTCCTGTTTAATGAAGTCATGATAAGATGCTTCCAAGGATATTTTCAGCTGGGTTTCCGCATCGTGAATCATATTTTCCAAGTCTGAAAGTATATCATTGTGAATTTCCTGGACGACGATTTCCCTTCCTGGAAATAGGTTAGGTGCAGGTTGAACGGGTTGGTTGTTGACGGCAAATTCATCAATGTTGTTAAGGTCAGTTGGATTTAAACCGATATTCAATGTTCCATCTAAAGATTCGACTTTTAACTGATCGAATTTATATTCAATTTTATCTACATGGATTGGCGGTTTATTTTTCAGCTCGGCAATTTCATCTGTCAGGCGTTTGAGTTCGTGTTCAAGTTTCATGATCCGTTTATCCTGGGCTTCAAGAAAACGCTGCATTTGTATGGAATATGAATAGAGATCCTGATTCACGATTCAACACCCACCTTCACAATAAGTTGATTTCATATAAGACAGTATATGAAAAAGTAGGATGTAGGTGAATGCCTATGAACTAGGAGGGCGTAAATGGGACGAAACTGGCTAATGGGGTTACATCGGCTTCAATTTCGGGAGCAGGCTCAGTGAATCCACCGGTATTGGCCAATGTGGAATATGGTTTAATCACCCCTGCACTACCTATTTGAAAAACGGATGAATTGGCGATGCTTTCAATTTTTATCATATTAATTTGTATGGTCTGGTGAATATTGAAGATCATGCTGACTCCTTTCTTAAAACACTAGAGATTTAGGACCAGTGGCTGATCAACACCATCAGTATCATTTGTATTCGTGGTGCTATAGGCATTATAAAGGGATATGGATTCACCCGTATTAAACGAGCCAGCACCTGCAAACGTTTTTGAGGTGGAATAGGGACTAATTTTAAAGACGTCACCAATATGGACAATTCCACTGCTACCGACGTTGATGACTTGAACGATTCCTACGATGGCCGGCAAGAAAATCACCCTTTTTTTATTCTGGTTTTCCCCTGAATTTAAGGCCATGAGCCTATCACTGAAGGGAGTTTCAATGTATTGTATGTTGACTCATGATTGATGTGATTCATCTGCCTATTAATATATGTTATATAACAACGGCTGATATTATTGGAATGTTGTAAACAGATATGGTAATATAATGCTAATTCAGAATTTTCAAATAAAACTAGAGGTGAGGAAATGAATGTACCATTAGTATTATCGCATTTCTTAGATCGAGCAGCCTTACTATATGGCGATAAGAAAGCCATCATTGGAGATGACAAGGTATTAACCTACGCAGAATTGAACGGCCGTGTAAACCAGCTTTCAAATGGTTTAAGGGATCTCGGTGTCAAAAAGGGTGACAAGGTGGCATATTTGGCACCTAACTCAATTGAAATGCTTGAAGGCTTTTATGGGGTATTTCAAATTGGGGCAGTAATCGTTCCCTTGAATATCCGTTTGAAGTCTGCAGATTATGTTTTCATTTTGAACCATAGCGAGTCCAAGGTCCTTTTCGTAGATCAGGAATTGTATCATCTTATTTCCCCTGTCAAGGACGAACTTGAATCGGTGGAGCACATAATCGTTCATTATAAAGATGAAGAGATAAATGAAACCGATTACAACCATTGGCTGGAACGTTATGATAACAAGTGCTTTAACCGGGAGTCAGTGGATGAAAATGATGTTTCGAGCCTTCTTTATACTAGCGGGACCACAGGAAATCCCAAAGGGGTGATGCTGACTCACCGCAACAACTATTTACATGCCCTGGGTGCGATGCATCATTTCAGGGTCAATGACCGCGATACATATTTGCACGTACTGCCGATGTTCCACGTGAATGGGTGGGGGGCGCCATTTTATTATACGGCAAATGGTGCCACTCAAGTTTGTTTGAGGAAAACCAGCCCAGAAATGATATTTGATGCACTGCAAAAGCATAAGGTTTCCATCATGCATATGGCACCGACGGTTCTGAATTCACTGTTCCAATATTATGAACGGAATGTTCCGAAAATCGAGCAGGATATCCGAATCGTTGTTGCGGGTTCCGCTCCGCCTCCTGCATTCGTTACAAGGGTGGAAAAAGAGTTAGGCTGGGAATTCATTCAAATTTACGGAATGACTGAATCAACACCGGTCAGTCTGATATCGCTGATTCGTTCTGAATTCGATGATCTTCCGGAAAAAGAAAAATACAGAATGAAGGCGAAAGCCGGATATCCCATCATAGGCAGTGAGGTAAAGGTTATCCATGACAATGGTGAGGAAGTTGCCCAAGATGGCGTGGATATCGGCGAGCTTATCGTCCGCAGCCATGGAGTGATGTTAGGTTATTGGAAAAATGAAGAAGCGACCAGCCAGACACTGATAAATGGATGGCTGCATACAGGGGATATGGCCACAATCGATGAAAACGGGAATGTGGATATCGTTGACCGCAAAAAGGATATAATCATTAGTGGCGGAGAAAATATCTCTTCCATAGAAGTGGAAGGAATACTCTACGAACATCCGGACATTCTTGAAGCGGCAGTCATTGCCGTTCCGCATGAAAAGTGGGGAGAGACACCGCATGCATTCATTGTGCCAAAAATGGGCGTGGAATTAACGGAGGATGATATAAAGGCCTTCACACGGGAAAAATTAGCTCATTTCAAATCAGTTACCAGTGTGTCGTTCGTCGATGAGCTTCCAAAAACGGCATCGGGGAAAATACAAAAAATCCATCTTCGTAATGATTATTGGGAATCTAAGGGGAAAACAGGCAGATTCGTTAATTGAAGCTCGCTAACGCTGTTCAGAAATGATCAGCGTTTTTTTCTGTTGCCGTTTAAAACGGTTTCCTGAGGTGGACACTGATATGTTTCCATTCGTAAATAGCCGAAGTAACTCATGCCATTGTTGGATAAGGGAAGGTCATTCAGGAACATTGGAATTTGTTTCGATAAAAAGCTTCCTGTTTAAAGATAAAGTGTTACTATTATTAAATATTTCAAATTATTATAATTTTTCTTTTTTCATTATGTTGATTTTAACAGTTTTGGATTGTGGGGGAGAGCATTGAAACGTATTCATTATAGCTGGGTTATTTTAATCATAACATTCTTCTCGATTATTGTAGCCGGTATCGTTAGGTCATCATCGGGAGTATTCATCGTACCATTTGAAAATGAGTTCGGGTGGGACCGGTCCGTCATTTCTTTAGCCTTTGCCATAAGTCTTTTTCTTTATGGATTATCGGGTCCATTCATGGCCGCCCTAATTGAAGTGCTTGGATTGAAGAAAATGATGGTAGCGGCCATGTCCACTTTATTGGCAGGGATTCTCCTCACTTTTTTCATGCAGCATGAGTGGCAGCTCATTTTAATTTGGGGAATTATCATTGGATTGGGTTCTGGAGTGTTTTTAACGGTATTGAGCCCATATGTGGCAAATCGTTGGTTCGAGAAGAGGCGGGGACTGGCGGTCGGGATACTTACGGCAAGTACGGCCACGGGCCAGCTCATTTTACTTCCGGTTTTAGCCATCATCATTGAGAGTTATTCGTGGAGATGGGCGATTGGATTAATTTTGATCCTTAGCTTGATCATGCTGGCAATCATCTTTTTATTCATGAAAAACAATCCGAAGGAAGTGGGCACTCTTCCGTATGGATTGGAAGAGGAAAAGCAGGAGGCTGTTACAGTCCAAAATAAGAACCCCATCGTCATGGCTTTTCAGTCGTTGATTGAAGCAGTGAAAGTGAAGGAATTCTGGTTATTGGCAGGTAGCTTTTTTATATGCGGACTTTCAACGAGCGGGTTGATCGGGACACATTTCATTTCTTACTGCATTAGTTTTGGTTTACCGGTTGTGACGGCAGCATCACTGCTATCTTTCATGGGAATCTTTGATTTGATTGGTACGACTGTATCCGGATGGCTATCAGATCGTTTTGATAACCGTTGGCTGTTGTTTTGGTATTACGCTCTAAGGGGTGCTTCCCTCGTATTACTTCCTTTTGCATTAAATGAAGGTTCTATCGGTCTATTGATTATCTTTTCCGTTTTCTATGGCTTGGATTGGATAGCGACCGTTCCTCCGACCATAAGCATTTCAAGGCAAGTATTTGGCTTGGAGAAAAGCGGGATCGTATACGGGTGGATATTCGCGGCCCATCAGGTGGGTGCAGCAGTGGCGGCGTACGGTGGAGGGCTTATCTTCAAAATATTCAACTCCTATACATGGGCATTCTTCCTTGCTGGAATCTTTTGCTTATTGGGCAGCTTGTTTGTCATACTGATAAAAAAGCAAAAAGCGGTCACGAAAGTTAAAAGTGATGTAATGGAGATATAGAAAAGATGTTAAATCTGTATGAATGAAAGAGGGTGTACCTATGAAGGGCGCGATGGTACCATTGCAGGAAAGTAAACGGATCGTAAGCATCGATATTTTACGTGGATTAGCCATTTTAGGGATTTTTTTAGTGAATATGCCATCTTTCCACTCCCCGCTCTTGTACATAGATGGTGCAAAGCGGTGGGCAGGAGGATGGGATGGGATATTGTACAGATTCAGTGATATAGTCGCACAGGCCAGCTTTTATCCGTTATTTGCCTTTCTGTTCGGTTTCGGGGCAATCATTTTGGCAGTAAGGAGTGAAGAAAAGGGTATATCATTTCCGTTACTATATATGAAAAGGCTAAGTTTCCTGCTGATACTTGGCTGCATTCATGCTTTCTTCATCTGGCATGGGGACATCCTCATTAATTATGCTGTATTTGGGTTTGCACTTTTGTTTTTTTATAAGATGAAGGGCCGGAATTTAATTCTGCTTGGCTCGGTTTGTTATGTCCTGCCTTTTGCGATATTGGGTTCTCTATTTCTTATAATGGGCATTTTTGATAGTGAAGGGATGGCGATCACGACTGATTCGGCGATGATGAAACAGTCTTTGGAAGTTTATCAATCTGGTACATTTACGGAACTGATGAATCAAAGGGCGTTGGATTGGTATATGGTGAACAACCCTTTTAATGCCATTATCCTTTTTTTATCGATTTTTCCGTTTTTTTTAATGGGAGCAGGCGTGGCAAAACAGGGCTTTCTCCAAAATCCAACCCAATATAAACGACAATTGAAAGCGATATCGATCGTAAGCTTGCTATTGGGCATGTCAATTAAGATGCTGCCATATGTGACGGTATACCATTTTGGAACGATATTCGTCCAGGATTATTTGGGAGGACCGTTACTTACGATTTTTTATATCACGGCAATCACGATTTTGGCGGAACGGGCAGGGGCTTCCCGCCTGTTACATCCGCTTTCGTATATCGGAAGGATGTCGATGAGCAATTACTTGTTCCAATCGATGGTATGTACGGGCATTTTTTATTCATATGGCCTTGGTTTATATGGATCAGTCTCATATACTACAGGATTTGTTTTTCTAATAGCCCTGTTTTGCCTGCAAATCCTGCTTTCCTTATTGTGGATGGGCCTGTATAAATACGGACCGGTTGAATATATATGGCGTTTTTTTACGTATGGTAAAAAGCCGGTCATGCGCAGGTAGGGACCAGTTAAGAAGAAATGTAAATGATGTTCATTAAATTGTTGGTTTTACCCATTCAGGTGGATACTTAGTTTTGTTTTTTTGTAAAAGCCTATGATATGATGAAATGGAAACTGAACGAGGGGGCAAAAAAATGACACATATGCATATTACAGCTTGGGTTATCGGAATCATTCTTTTCTTTGTCACATATTCGATGCTTAAAGGTGCAAACCCGAAAGCGAAAATGCTACATATGATAACACGGTTGTTCTATTTATTGATTTTCCTTACTGGCGGCATGCTGATCACTGATTTTGGTGCCTATGCAGTAAAAATGATTGTTGGTATCATCGTGATTGCGGCGATGGAAATGGTGCTGGTCCGTACGAAAAAAAGAAAAAGCACAGGTGCCATGTGGATATTGTTCATCGTAGCGCTTGTATTCGTCCTTTATTTAGGACTTTCACTGCCACAAGGAATGGACTTTTTTTAATACAGAATTAAAGACGGGTAAATGAGGAAATCTCATTTACCCGTTTTCTTTTATCCGTTATTGTGAATTCACTTTCTCAATGACGATCCTTTTTCCGGTGTTCAGGGTGAATTCAAAACGATCATGATCCTTTTTCCCGTATGAAAAATGGTGCTGAACGAGACAAATTTGGCTCTCGTTATCAAAGGTGAAGAAATTCACGCCGGACTGGTTTGGGACGGCCCTTAAAAAAGTGAGCTGGTTATAGCTATATATACAATCATAAATAGAAAAATCAAGTGAATTCAATGTCGTTACAAATTGGAAAAAGGAATCATCGTTCAATTCTTCCAATAAACGTTCAAAAGAGTAGAGCAGTTTTTTGCGTATCCGAATGGGCTCATTTTCCCTTAAGAAGGTGATTTCCCGATGAAGCAGGATCTTTCCCTCTTCTTCAATTACTCCTTGCTGCCAGCGCCCACCCCTGTACACTTCGATGATGCTGTCAACGTGGTCTTCAATGGAGCAGGCCTCATCTGTTTCATCATCGAAAAAAATCCATTGTTGATTGATATTTTCCACTGTTCCTTCGGTAAAAGCTCTTGTTTGCCTATTCATTAACTTAGTTCGTTGTTGCTGACTCATACATATACCTCCAATAGTGGAATCCTCACCTACTTTTTAGTCAAAATCCAATGAAAATATAACTGTATATTTTAAAATATTATGGACAAATAACCATCTTTCCGTCTTTGCATAGGCTATGTTTAACACGGGATGCTTTGCTCAACAATTCATTAACGACGCCGGGCGTTGTTGGCAGGTGGCCCTACGGAATGATGCTGAGCGATACTTAGGGACTGTAAATCTTTTTAAGACAGGGAGCCAATATTTTTGATAGTCCGGATAGAAAGGATGAAGTGTAAAATGTGTGGGATAACAGGCTGGGTGCATTTTCAAAAAGATTTACGGACAAAAACGAAAACGCTGGAAAACATGACAAAAACGTTGGCAAAGCGGGGGCCTGACGAAGATAATGTTTGGAGCGAAGCCCATGTTGCCTTTGGTCATAAACGGTTAACGGTTGTGGATGCGGAAGGCGGAAAACAGCCGATGACGAAAAATCAAGATAACGGCAGATATACGCTTTGTTATAATGGTGAGCTATATAACACCGAGGATATTCGTAAACAGCTATTATTAAAAGGATATTCCTTTAACGGTCATTCTGATACAGAAGTTTTGCTAACTTCTTATATAGAATGGAAAGAAAAATGCATTGACTTGTTCAATGGGATTTTTGCGTTTGCGATTTGGGATGAAAAGGAACAGAAATTATTCGTCGGAAGAGATCGCATGGGGGTAAAACCATTCTTTTATGCGGAAAGAGACGGCGGGTTCATTTTCGGATCGGAGCTGAAGGCGATTCTGGCCCATCCGGATGTTAAAACGGAGATTGACCGCGAAGGGTTGTCTGAAGTTTTTGGTGTTGGTCCATCCCGGAAGCCAGGTTCAGGCGTATTTCATAATATCCAGGAATTAAGGCCTGCCCATGCGCTAACTTTATCAAGGAAAGGCCTCCGGATTTGGAGATATTGGAATGTGAAAAGCGAAGAACATCGGGATACTCTTGATGAGACGGCCGAGAAGGTTCGCTTCCTTGTCGAAGATGCAGTGACGCGGCAACTTGTATCCGATGTTCCGCTTTGTACCTTCTTATCAGGAGGGCTTGACTCAAGCGCAATCACGGCCATTGCTGCAAATGCCTATCAAAAAGAAGGGAAAGGCCAGCTTCATACGTATTCCATTGATTATGAGGATAATGAGCGTTATTTCAAGGCAAATGATTTCCAGCCAAACTCCGATGGGTATTGGATTAAAAAGATGTCGGATAGTTTTAACACGGTTCACCATTCATCGGTCATCTCTCAAGAGCAGTTGACAAATTATTTAACGGAAGCTGTCCTTGTAAGGGACCTCCCAGGCATGGCGGATGTCGATTCTTCTTTACTTTGGTTTTGTAAGGAAATCAAGCGGGATTTTGTCGTAGGCCTCTCCGGCGAATGTGCGGACGAAATTTTTGGAGGTTATCCTTGGTTTCACCGTGAGGATGATTTGAATCGTGCTGGTTTTCCATGGATGAGATCTACGGATGAGCGGGTATCTTTATTGAAAACGGGATGGCGCGAGAAATTGAAGCTGGAGGAATATGCCCAGGAAGCTTATTTGGCCACCCTTGCCGAAACGCCTAAATTGGAAGGGGAAAGCGGTATAGCGGCAAAACGGAGAGAGCTTTTCTATGTGAATTTATTATGGTTCATGACGACGCTCCTTGACCGGAAGGACCGGATGAGTATGGGGGCAAGTCTAGAGGTGCGCGTGCCATTTGCCGATCATCGCCTTGTTGAATATGCATGGAACATTCCTTGGGAAATGAAAATGGAAGGCAACCGTGAAAAGGGTATTCTTAGGAAGGCTTTGGAGGGGCTATTACCGGATGAAGTATTGTATCGTAAAAAAAGTCCATATCCAAAAACCCATAACCCTATATATACAGACCGTGTGCAGGCGTGGTTGAAAGACTTACTGACGGATAAAAATTCGATCCTGCATGAATTTTTCGATAAACAGAAGCTAACCGATATAGTAGATTCAAAGGGTGCAGCTTTTAAAGTGCCATGGTTCGGCCAATTGATGTCAGGGCCACAATTGCTCGCGCATTTGGCACAGACCCATGTATGGTTCAAAGAATATGATATCCAAATAATCGAGTGAAAAAAACGGGGCGGATGATTATCAACGCCCCGTTTTCATTTGCCTCAATGATTGATTGCGAGAATTTTATATTGATAACCACCCAATTCAAATTTGCCAACTTGTGTGGTTTCCTTCGTTCTTAAATCCGTTAGTGTACGTCCTTTCAATTCAGCAGGAAGGGTAAAGGATTGCTTGGCATCGGTCGGATTGATGAGGATCACGACAGAACGTTTTTCATTATACTTTTGGTAGGCCACGATATTTTCGTTTCCGGCTGTATCAAGGAATTTGAACTCCCCGTCATTGGCAAGTAACCGTTCTTCTTTTCGCAAGTGGATCAATGCCTTAATTTCATTGAGTAGCTCGGTGTTTTGTTTTTCTTCTTCCCAGACCATGCATTTTCGGCATCCTGGATCCATGCCGCCTGTTAAGCCGATTTCATCTCCATAATAAATACAAGGGCTGCCATTGAATGTCAGCAGGATTGCGTGAATGAGCTTGGCTCTTGCTAGATCTTCCCCGCAATCCGTGAAAATCCGCGGTGTATCATGGCTTCCAAGAAGGTTGAATGTCACGTCAAAAACATTGGTTGGATAACTGTGATAGATGGCTGTCATTTCTTCAGTGAACTCGCGTGCATTGATGGTTTGTGAGGCGACCAGGCGAAAGACCTGGTTGGTGAAAGGGTAATTCATGACGGCATCGAACTGATCGCCGCGAAGCCATGGCATGGAGTCATGCCAAATTTCCCCAAGAATATAAAGGTCAGGCTTTATATTTTTCACCGTTGTTCGAAATTCACGCCAGAATGGCTGATCGACTTCATTTGCCACATCGAGCCGCCAGGCGTCTATATCGAACTCCTTGATCCAATAGGCCGAGACTTCGAGCAGATACTCTTTCACCTCCGGATTTGCCGTATTCAATTTTGGCATCGATTCAAAAAAACCGAATGTTTCATAATTGGGCCTTTCCCCTCCCTTAAGAGGGAAGCTGTGTGGGTGGAACCAATCCTTATATTTCGATTTCTCCCCTTTTTCGAGTAAATCCTGGAAAGGGGGGAAATAGTAGCCGCTATGGTTAAAAACGGCATCCAGCATGACCCTTATATTCCGTCTATGGCATTCGGCTATTAGTGTTTTCAATGTTTCCTTCGTTCCGAATTGCGGATCGATACTCCGATAATCAATCGTATCGTATTTATGATTGGAGTAGGCATGGAAGATAGGCGTGAAATAAATTCCGTTGATGCCGAGATTCTCCAGGTAATCCAAATGTTCAAGGATTCCTTCGAAGTCCCCGCCAAAAAAATTATCCACCGCCGGTTCTTCACTTCCCCATGGTTTCACACCTTCGGGGTCATTGGCGGGGTTTCCGTTCGCAAATCGTTCAGGGAAAATTTGGTACCAAATTGTATCTTTGACCCAATCCGGTGCCCCGAAAACTTCATTTTGATGGAGATAGGGAATCGCGAAATAGCATCCGGGATCTCGGGGAGGCTCTTTGAAGAAGCCCTTTTCCGTGTAAATGGAGCATTCATCTTCTGACGATACCTTGAACCCATATCGAATTCTTCGGTAGGGAGGCTTCACATAGATATGCCAATAATCATAACGGGTATCGCTGCCCGACAGACTCATGGGAAGTTCCTCGTACTGCCATTGACCATTATTTGAAATGTAAGGATCCCCAAAAATCAATCCAACTGAGGAGATATCTTGTTTTTTCGTACGTAGGCGGATATGTAGGGTTTCAGTGTTGATTGGATAGCCGTAATTGTCATTAGGTCTATGGTGTATGGATGAAAATTCCATGAAAACCACTCCGATTCTATAAGTTTTGGGGCTGTGAAAAAGGAAACTTCCGGCTGTTACGAGGAGGGTCTCTATGAAGTGGTACTAAGCCAGGTTAAGTGCTTTTTCATTATGGTTATATACCCAATTTCAATTGAAAGAAGCACTTATTAACTAAAAAATAACAAAAATTGTTCATCACTACAAGGAAATAAATACGCCAAGGAAAATGTTGTAAAAATCAAAGCCGTTCATATAATGATAACAATAGCTTTGGCATCGCTTTCATCAATTGGCTTTATTTGAAGTACTGAACTGAAAAACAGTATTATTTGGTGCTTTTGGACATGATAGAATAAACATTGCAAAAAGGAGAATGAAAGTGAAGAAGCTGATTTTTCATTTGTTCATGTCCATATTATTGATTGTTAGTGTAAGTGCTTGCGGATCCAGTTCAGATTTAGAAAATAAAAATAAAGCAGTGAAAGAAGATAAGAAAAAAGACGAAGCCAGCAATGAAGCGAAGCCGGAAAAATTGATCATTTGGGAGGAAGAAGGTAAAGCGGAGGCCCTAAAGCCGGTGATTGAAGCCTTTGAAAAAGAATATGGAATCAAAGTTGAGCATGAAGAGCTTGAAATGGCTACCGGGATGTATGAGCGACTTCGTCGAGATGGGCCAATCGGAAATGGAAAGGCACCGGATGTCGTAACTTTTTCCCATGAAAAAGTCGGGCAAATCGTGAAGGAAGGCTTAATTCAGGAAGTGAAGGTGAAAGATGAGGTATTGAATGCCTTCATTGAACCTTCAATTAGGGGGGAGATGTATCAAGATAAGGTTTTTGGATTGCCAAAGTCCGTAACCACCTCCGTCTTCATTTATAATAAAAAATTGATGGCTAAAGCTCCTGAGACGATGAATGACCTTTATAAAATGGCGAAGGAATTAAGAAAGCGTAACGTGCATGGTTACTATGGCAAGTGGAATGATTTCCATGATTCGTATGGAGTAATGGCTGGAATGGGAGGTTATATATTTAAAGATAAGAATGGAAAGTTAGACCCTTCCGACATTGGTTTGAATAATAAGGGTTCCATAAAAGGGGCAGCGTACATCCAAAAATGGTATAGGGCGGGTTTGATTCCTAAAGGCGACAAGGCAGGAATCGAGAAGTTGTTTTTACAAGGGAAATTGGCTTCTATCATGAGTGACGCGAACTCATTTACCGAGCGAAAGGATACAGGAATTGCCCCCATGCCAGAATTGCCCAATGGTCAGCCAATGAAAACGTTCATGGAAATCAAAGGCTGGCATGTAACAGCATTCACAAAACACCCTTATTGGTCTACGAAGTTAGTTGAATATTTGACTAATGATGATAATGCAATGAAGCGTTTTGATTTAACAGGGGAATTTCCACCTAATAAATCAATTAAACACAGTGCCGCAATCAAAGAAAATGAAAGGGCACAAGCCTTAAGCATACAATTACAATACGCTGAACCAGTGCCGAATATTCCGGAAATGAATAAAGTATGGGGACCGATGAATTCAGCCATGGATGAAATGACCACTCAAAAAGCAAAACCAAAAAGGGCTTTGGATAAAGCGGTCAAGAAGATAAAAAAAGAGCGTTAACCGTGTTCGGCTCTTTTCCAATTCAGTAACCATAACCAGTATCCCCAGTTTGTCCCTTAAGTGTAAAGTTTTTTATAAATTGGATTTGACGTTAAGGGGTCAAAAGGCTAATCTTAAAGGCGTAAAGAGATAGCTAGGAGGAGAACGGATATGAGAAAAAGAGCGTTATCACTCGCTTTAATTCCGTTGCTTCTTTTTTACGCCATTCCAGTAGGAGCAGCTGAAAAAGAACAACGAACTTGGAAGGATGAAATCGTATATTCATTATTGGTCGACAGATTTTTCGATGGGGATACCCAAAATAATGGAGATGCGAACGTTAATGATCCTTCCACGTTTAATGGTGGGGATTTCGAAGGTGTCACGAAGAAACTGAATTATTTAAAAGATATGGGTTATACCGCTATTATCCTTTCACCGATATTCGCTAATGATGCAAATGGCTATCATGGCGATTGGGTGGCCGATTTTTATAAAACGGATAAACACTATGGGACAATGGAAGAGTTTAAAAAACTCGTGAACGAGGCACATAAACGCGATATGAAGGTGATCATTGATTTTCAAGCAAATAATGTGGGCCCTGATTCCGCGTGGCTTAACGATCCAAAAAAACAAGAATGGTTCCATGAAGAAAAAAAGATTTCCAAGGATGGTAGCCAAACGGATTTGGAAACAGGGTGGGTTGATGGTCTTCCCGATTTGAATCAAGATAATGAGGAAACAAGGAAATATTTACTTGATGCTGCCAAATGGTGGATAACGGAAACCGATATTGATGGATACCGTATAAATAAAGTCCAATACGTAGCAAAAGATTTTTGGAAGGAATTTGTGGATGCAGTCAAATCTGAAAAATCAAATTTCTATACAATCGGCGATGTTCAAGGTGATGCGAAATTGATCTCAAGCTACAAGGAGACGGGTATCGATGCTTTTATGGCTTATCCGCAGAATGCTGAGCTACGTGAAGCATTTGCTGCGCCCGATAAGGAATTGAAACCTGTTTTTAATGCGTTTGCGAAAAGCGAAGATAAATTAGGGGGCAATGCCCATCAGGCTTTGTTCATGGATACAGAGGGAATGCCCCGGTTTACAAAGGATGCAGCCGACCATAACGAAAATCCAGGTTCCAGATGGAGAATGGCCCTGTCGTATCTATATACGATGCCAGGGGTGCCAATCGTATTTTATGGATCGGAAATTGCCTTGAACGGCGATATTGCCCCGGATAATCATAAGTTGATGAATTTTAAGACAGAACAGGAATTGGTGGAATATATAACGAAGCTTTCTGATCTTAGAGACATGTACCCAGCATTGGTAAAAGGGGATATGGAGCTTTTATATGAAAAAGGTGGAGCTTCGGTATTCAAGCGTGTATATGGTGAAGAAACGATTGTCGTCGCCATGAACAATACGACTGAAACTCAAACGATAAACCTTACTGATAAGGAACTTGAAAGCAATAAAGAGTTGAGAGGTATGCTGAATGGGGATCTGGTCCGCAGTAAGGACAACAGCTACTCTATCGTAATCGACAGGGAGACGACAGAAGTCTATACGCTGTCACCTAAGTCGATTATTAATATTCCTTACCTGTTAGTCATAGGATTGGTTCTTCTCATTTTTGGTATATTCATTGCTTTGGTTATTAAACGTTCAAAACGGAATCAACCAAAATAATCATATACCTCTCGATTGTCGGTAGCCGCCAAACATTGTCCCTAAGGCTTTGTGGAAAACAGGATCGGGAGGTTACAGCATGAATAAGACCTGGTGGAAAGAAGCGGTTTGCTATCAAATTTACCCGCGCAGTTTCATGGATAGTAATGGTGATGGAGTCGGAGACATAAAAGGTTTGATTTCAAAGCTCGACTATCTGCAGGAATTAGGGATAGATGTCATTTGGATTTGTCCTTTTTATAAATCGCCCAATGCGGATAATGGCTATGATATTAGTGATTATCAAGCAGTTTCCGATGAATTCGGTTCAATCGAAGATATTGATCTGTTATTGAAAGATGTTCACGGGCGTGGGATGAAGGTGATACTCGACCTTGTTTTGAATCATACAAGTGATGAGCACCCTTGGTTCGTCGAGTCACGTTCTTCCCGCGATAATCCGAAACGGGATTGGTATATTTGGAGGGATGGGCAGGACGGCCGTGAGCCTAATAATTGGGAAAGCATCTTTTCCGGAAGTGCCTGGAAATTCGATGAAAGGACCAATCAATACTATTTACATCTATTTGCCGAAAAGCAGCCAGACTTAAACTGGAAAAACACTGATGTGCGAAAGGCATTATATGAAATGGTCAATTGGTGGCTCGATAAGGGAATCGATGGCTTCCGGATTGATGCGATCACGCATATTCATAAGCGCGAAGGCCTTCCGGATATGCCCAATCCTTATTGGCATCAGTATGTACCTGCGTTTGAAATGCATACCAATCAGGACGGGATTCTGGATTACCTTCAGGAGTTGAAAGAAGAGACTTTCTCTAAGTATGATATCATGACGGTCGGTGAGGCCAATGGCGTCAGGATAGAGCAGGCGGAAGAATGGGTCGGGGAATCGAATGGGAAGTTCAATATGATCTTTCAATTTGAACATCTTGGTCTTTGGAATAGGGGACAGAATCACGCTGTTGATGTTCAAGGGCTAAAGCGAACGATGACCAAATGGCAAAAGGGGCTGAAAAACAAAGGATGGAATGCTTTGTTTTTTGAAAATCATGACCAGCCGAGAAGTGTATCCACCTGGGGAAATGATCATCAATATTGGTTGGAAAGCGCAAAAATGATAGGGGCCCTTTACTTTTTCATGCAAGGGACACCTTTTATTTATCAAGGTCAGGAAATTGGCATGACAAATGTCCAATTTGATTCGATTGATGATTATGATGATGTCGGAATGAAAAACTTTTATAGGATAGAGACCTCGAAAGGTCGACCTCATGATGAGATCATGAACATTATATGGCATAGCGGCCGTGATAATTCACGAACACCGATGCAATGGAATGATCTTGAAAATGGCGGATTCACTCATGGAACCCCTTGGATGAGGGTTAATCCAAATTATCGCGCCATTAATGTAGAACAGCAGAAAAATGACCCGTCATCCATTTATCATTTTTATAAAAAGATGATTGAACTTCGAAAAAAACATCAGGTCCTTGTTTATGGGGAATATGAGTTATTATGGGAAGATCATCCCGAACTTTATATTTATACAAGAAACATGAATGATAATTCAGTTATGGTAGTATGTAACTTTAGTATGAATCACCATCAAATCGACCTTTCTTATTGGGGTAAAATGGAACTTTTGCTTGCTAATTATGAGGATTGTCCTGAGGTGCCCCTTATTGATTTACGTCCATATGAAACGAGGATTTATCGTTATTGATTCTATGGACTTGATTGGAAATTAGCCTAAAACCTATGTAGTTAGTCGTCTGACTTCTTAATTTCCAATAGACCTGTCGTTTTTCAAGAAGCTGATTATCCATCAGCTTCTTTTTGGATTTTAATCTTAGATGAAAAAAACGGAAAAGTGAGTATTTTCTGAAAA
The DNA here is from genome assembly GCF_056397085.1 of Peribacillus sp. 05N428. Classification (NCBI taxonomy): domain Bacteria; kingdom Bacillati; phylum Bacillota; class Bacilli; order Caryophanales; family Bacillaceae; genus Peribacillus; species Peribacillus sp. 05N428. Next base: position 46,984 of record NZ_JBFTMS010000022.1, read on the forward strand.
ATTAAATAAACATTAAAAAAAGTATGGATATAACTATTGAACTGAGTGTATTATGAATACATACAAAATGTATAAATATAAAACGAATATTAGAGAAGTGTTTATTGGTATTCACCTTTTTTAAAATGAAGTCAATAAAGGCTAAGAAGGGAGAGGGGAAATGCATGGCCATCACAATAAAAGATGTGGCACAGCTAGCGAATGTTGCTCCTTCAACAGTTTCTCGAGTGATTGCAAACAATCCTCGGATAAGTGAAAAAACAAAGGTACGGGTACGTAAGGCGATGACTAAATTAGGATACCATCCAAACTTCATTGCACGTAGTCTTGCCAATCAATCGACCAGGATCATTGGCTTGGTAATGCCAAGTTCGTCAAATGATTATTATCAAAATCCCTTTTTTCCTACGATCCTCCAGGGTCTAAGTGAGGGAGCTCAGGAAAACCATTATTCCCTGTTGTTAAGCACGGGAAAAACAGAAGATGAAATCTACGAAGGAGTAGTGAATATGGTGCAGGGGGGGATGGTGGATGGAATAATCCTGATGTATTCAAGGATGAACGATCACATTCTGACCTATTTGAGGGAAAGGGATTTTCCATTTGTGATCATTGGGAAACCCTATGATTACATCGAGGAGATAACATATGTTGATAACGATAATGTCTTGGCTGCCGAACAGGCAACGGATTACCTCATAAAGCTAGGACATGAAAGGGTTGGATTTATCGGAGGTGATGAATCCCTTATGATGACCATTGATCGCTTATCAGGATATGAACGGGCATTGGAGAGGGCTGGAATCGATCGAAGGATGGAATATACCCTGCATGAAGATTTTTTACATGAAGGGGGACAAGCCGCTGCAAAAAGGTTACTATCCATCGATGAACCACCTACCGCTTTGGTGGTCAGTGATGATCTCATGGCACTTGGCATCGTGCATTCACTTCGCGAGATGGGCGTGCGCACTCCTGAAGAAATGTCAATCGTCAGCTTCAATAACGTTCTTTTCTCTGAACTGTCATTACCAGCCCTGACCTCCGTAGATATTAATATTTTTGATTTGGGATATCAGGCCGCTAAGGGCATCATTCATATGCTGCAGACTGGAGATGCTCCTGCCGGGACCATCATTCCACATCATTTTGTGGAAAGGCATTCCTGCAGATCGATCAAGCAAGGTGCAATGGCCATGACTTATTGAACGAGAGGGCATTGCGTAAAAGCAATGCCTTTTTTATCTAGAAATGTACGCTGAAACTTTTGAATGCATGTACTCCCGTTCCGTGTTTGACCAAATGATTCTCTTTAAGATATTGAATGGCTGCAAGGACTTCATCAAGGATCTTTGGTTCGAGGCCTAGTTGGTTGTGTCCGCCATAGATTTTGGAGACTGCCTTGATCTTTGTGATCTTTTCCAACGAGTTCACAAGGTCTTCAGGACTTGTCGAGGGATAAAATGCATAAACGGGAGTATCTGAATAAAGCAGGTCGCCAGTAAATAAATAACCTGTTTCATCATCCAAAATTGAAATGTGGCCAGGTGAATGACCAGGGGTATGATAAATGCTTAAACGGCGGTTCCCGAGATCGATCGTATCGCCATCCGATAAGAGCCTATCAGGGTACCCCTGGTATGGCTTGTATGTAGAAGGATTGAATGATTCGGGTATGGGTAATGTGATATCCCGGGCCATGTTCTTTCTTATTTGTTCCAAGGACAAACCTTCAATGCCGTTAATCAGCCAATTGGCATCATCACCATGAACATAAATCGTTTCATAATCACCGTGACCGCCAATATGATCCGCATGAACGTGTGTGGTCAGGACGATGATCGGAAGATCGGTAAGCTGGTCTGTAATCCGCTTAATCGAATCGATGCCTAACCCTGTGTCGATTAACGCAGCCCGGGTCTCACCAAGTAATAAAAAGGAATGAACTTTCTCCCAATGACCATATTCACTGATTGCAAACGTTTTTGTGTCCAATCCCTGAACGGTGAACCATGGATCTACAATATTTTTCAAAAATGCCTCCACTCCTTCCCACTCATATATTCCGCGTTAACCGGAAATATCCTTTCTGAAAGAGTAAAAGCAGTGGATTTCAATTTGTGAAATCCACTGCTTTTGGAAAAAAGGCAAGGCCTTATCCGTTTACAACGGTTCCGCCGTTTACATGGATGACTTGTCCGCTGACATAGGATGAATCATCACTTGCCAAATATACATAGGCTGGTGCCAATTCCTCAGGCTGACCTGCACGGCCCATTGGAGTATCCTGTCCGAATTTGGCAACATCCTCTTCGCCGAATGAGGCAGGAATCAGCGGTGTCCAGATCGGGCCTGGAGCCACACCGTTCACTCGGATGCCATCTTTTGAAATGGAGTTCGACAGGGCTCTTGTAAATGCAAGTATTGCACCTTTTGTTGAAGAGTAATCGATTAGTTTTGGGTTGCCCTGATAGGCTGTGATAGAGGTTGTATTAATGATGCTGCTTCCTTTTTTAAGGTGCTTCAATGCAGCTTTAGTTAAGTGGAACATCGAGAAAATATTCGTGCGGAACGTTTTTTCCAATTGTTCAGCTGAAATGTCCAGGATACTTGTCTGCACATGCTGTTCTCCGGCGTTGTTGACTAGGATGTCCAAACCGCCAAATTCATCAACCGTTTTTTTGACGACTTCCTGGCAGAAGGCTTCATCACCGATATCACCGGAAATGAGTAAACATTTCTGGCCTTCTTTTTCGATCAATTCTTTTGTCGCTTTGGCATCCTCGTGTTCATCCAGGTATGCAACTGTCACATTCGCTCCTTCTTTAGCGTAGTAAATGGCAACTGATTTTCCGATTCCGCTGTCTCCTCCCGTTATGATTGCCGTTTTACCTTTTAATTTGCCGCTTCCTTTGTAGGCAGCTTTAACTGAATCAGGATTCGGTTCCATTTTTGTTTCCAATCCAGGTTGATGCTGCTGATGTTGAGGTGGAAATCCTTGTTTGTTCTGATTTTGGTTTTGAGTAGTCAAGATATAAACGCCTCCCATTTAATTATCTACGCTTTTTCTATTCCTTCTTTTAGGAAAAAGAAAACATGGAAAAAATACCCATAAAGATTTTGGTTTATGTTTTAACTGAAGGGAACATGACTAGTCTTTCCATGTTCCATGAAGGCGATTCATAAGAAAAAGAGGAGGATGAGCGCTGATGGAGGCAGTTGAAACAAATGAAAAAAGACCCACCCAAAGCAGGTGAGGCCTTCATACTTAGCGGTAATTTAAGAATTGTACATCAATGGATAGATCAGCGCCCCGAATCGCGGAAATGATTCCTTGTAAATCATCCCGGTTCTTACCTGTAACCCGGATTTGATCATCCTGGATCTGGCTTTTCACTTTAAGGCCGCTATTTTTAATGATGGTATTGATCTTTTTTGCTTGCTCCTTATCGATGCCTTGAATTAACTTGGCCCGTTGGCGAACGGTCCCGCCAGAAGCTCCTTCCAATTTGCCATAATCCAGGTTCTTGACGGGTACGTCACGTTTTATGAGTTTACTGATGAGAACATCCTTCAGCTGTTCGAGCTTATAGTCATCGTCGGATACTAAAACCAAGTCTTCTTTATCAATGGTGATGCTGCTTATGCTCCCTTTAAAATCATAGCGTGTCTGTATTTCCTTCATAGCCATGGTAACAGCATTCGTTACCTCTGAAAAGTCTACTTTCGAAACAATATCAAATGAATTTTCCTTTGCCATCACTTACCTCCAGCAGGGTTTATTTCCTTTATTATAGAGAAAGTATGATAGGAAGACAACTATATAAACGATATTAAAAAAGCGGGGGGACAAGCCCCGCGCTTCATTTATGGTCCGTTTTCTTCGAATAGGAGTGCTTACCTGCAGCAAGGTTTTCCTGATATGCGATATTTTTTTCAGCATTTCTCGCTTGGTTATCTTTTGGCCTTTTATTGTCATCGGTTGTTTTGGACATAGTGAAAACTCCCTTCCATTATCTGATCAATATATATTGTTCACAATTATGGAAGGGAGTATGTATGTTTATGATTTCTCAGGGGTATCGTTTAAGAAGAAGAGGGCAATTGTGCCAGGGCCGGCATGCGCACCGATGACGGAGCCAATTGTATGGATCATGAAGTCGGTTGTCCCGAATTCATTTTGGATGGCTTCCTTCCATTCCAGGGCCGTTGCTTCATCGTCCCCATGACTGATGGCAATCGTTTGGGTAGTTAAGTTTTTGCCTCTTTCGTGCATTAATTCGATTACACGTTTGATCAATTTCTTTTTGCCGCGTATCTTTTCAAGCGGAACAAGCTTCCCATCTTCAACATGCAATAACGGTTTAATGTTTAATAAACCGCCAACAAGGGCAGATGTCTTGGAGATGCGGCCGCCACGGGCCAGATATTCAAGGTTGTCTACAGTGAATAGATGCTCCATATGCCGGGTTTGGAATTCTATGGCAGCCAGGATTTCTTCTTTAGTGGCACCGTTTGCTGCCAGATCGGCTGCTTTCTTTACAATTAAACCGACGCCCATGGAAGCGCATTTTGTATTGACGATATCAATGTCAACGTCAGGGTACTCTTCCTTCACCTGATTAAGAATCATGACTGCCGTTTGATAGGTTCCTGATAACTCAGAGGAAAAGGCTATATATATCCCTTGTTTTTTCTCCTTGGCAAACTGTGTGAAAAGTTCTATAAAGTATTCTGGAGAAGCTTGCGATGTTTTCGGGGCTTTTCCTTCAAGCATCGCCTGATAGACTTCGTGAGAATTAATGGTAAGTAAATCTTCATAAGTTTCCCCGTCAAGATGGACTTGTAAAGGGATTAATGAAACATTGTTTTCCTTATAGAAAGACAACGGCAAATCACATGCACTATCTGCAAAAATTGTGATAGCCATAATACACCTGCTTTCTTTTTACAAATTTTAGAAAATGAGTGGTCACTCTACTTTTTAGTGTAGCACGTAACGGTAAAAATTCAATCTCTACGTAAATAGAATAAATAATTAAGGGTAAAAAGATAATAGAATAAGGGTGAAATGGAGGTTTTTAGGATGTACAGTGGTGAAATGAAGAAAATTATCATAGTTGTGGTCGGGGCATTGCTTAATGCCATCGCAATGAACTTTTTTCTAATACCGGCAAACGTATATGCAAGCGGATTTACCGGAGTGGCCCAGCTTCTATCAAGGATGATTGGATCTTTTGCTCCTTTTAATGTATCGACAGGTATTCTCTTGCTTTTATTGAACATTCCAGTAACGATCATTGCTTGGCGAAAGGTAGGAAAGTCTTTCACCTTTTATAGTTTCCTCAGCGTTGCCTTGATGTCCTTTTTTATGGAAATCATCCCGATTACACGCTGGTCACCTGACATATTATTGAATGCGGTATTTGGCGGAGTCATAGCTGCAGTTGGTGTAGGGATCACCTTGAAATACGGAGCATCGACTGGCGGAATGGATATTATCGCCATGCTTCTTTCACGGAAGAAGGATAAACCTGTAGGGACTTATTTATTTCTGCTGAATGGCGTGATCATTGTAACGGCAGGTGCTGTTTATGGACCGGAAAAAGCTTTGTATACACTTGTTACCCTTTATACATCGACCCGTGTCGTGGACGCGATACATACACGTCATGAAAAGCTTACGGCCATGATCATTACAAAGAAAAGCGAAGAGCTTAAACAGGCAATCCATGCTAAATTAGTTCGCGGAATTACAAGAGTTCCCGCAAAAGGTGCATTCACTAACGAAACTAAGGAAATGTTATTGATTGTCATTACAAGGTATGAACTGTATGACCTTGAAAAGATCATCAAGGAAGTTGATCCACACGCATTCACAAACATCATAGAAACGTCAGGAATTGTTGGGACTTTCCGCAGGGAATGATATTAATAAAAATCAAGGCCATTACACTTCTATTACAAAAGGAGGTATTTCGGCGTTTTAAGTTTATTGCCTGTACAAAACGGCTAATTCTAATACTGTAGCGCCAATTTAAAATCTTATGAAGGAGTGATTAAAATGGCTAACGACGAAAAAATGAGCAGGCAGGAAGCAGGCCGTAAAGGCGGGGAAGCCACTTCTAAAAATCACGACAAGGATTTTTACCGGGAAATTGGGCAAAAGGGCGGAGAAGCCACTTCGGATAATCATGATAAGGAATTCTATCAGGAAATTGGACAAAAGGGCGGGGAAGCCACTGCTGATTCCCATGGTAAAGATTTTTATAAGGAGATCGGTGAAAAAGGCGGTAAGGCACGAAATAACAATTGATGAAAAACAAAGCGAAAGCCTCCAGGAATCCCTGGAGGCTTTCACATTATTTAGAGTGATTTTCCAGCTCTTGCTGGAGTTCTCGCAATTGTTCTTTTTCAGCCTCGTTCGTATTGGCAAAGGCTGATGAAAGAGCGTTTTTAGCGATTTCCTCTGTCTTATGCTGGTCACCGTCATGCTCAGAGTGGAGAGCTTCTTCAACAAATTCCCTAGCCTTTTGGAATAATTTGTTTCCCATTAGAAGCCACCATAGCTTTGTTCAGACATAATTCTTAACCTGTCTTTTTCTGCCTCTTCAAACGTAGTGTGATAAGGGATTTTTTCGGCATGCCTGGCAACACTTTCTTTGCCCTGCTGTACAAATCGTTTAGATTTACTGCTTTTACCCATTCTTATCTCCTCCGATTCTGAGCGTTGTCGACAACGGAATAAATCTGTTGTCCATATTAGTTTGGCTTGAAAGTTGAATATTATGAAGGTAAAAAATGACGAATTAGGCTTTCATATTGAATTTTTCTTCGAGGAAGACGGCTATACCATCTTCTTCATTCGTCAATGTCGTCGTATTTGCTACCGTTTTTACTGGTGAGATCGCATTTCCCATGGCCACCCCGGTTCCCGCATATTCGAGCATTTCCAAATCATTATCTTCATCACCGAAAGCGATTATCCTGTTTTGAGGAATTTCCAGATAGTTGGATACGCGTTTTAGCCCTACTGCTTTACTTAACCCGCTTTTTATTATTTCGATGATATGAAAAGGCTCTGCCCAGCGGCGGTGATCGACCAATTCTGCATGGACATCGGATAGATGCTGGCGAATCTGCCCTACGAATTCACTATCTGTGTGAATCAGCATCGAAGTTGGGGAATCCTGAAGGTAATTGCGTAAATCACCTGTCTTCATGATCGGATTTCCTAGATTGAACATGTTCATCAACTTTTCATCATGATAATGGACATAAACTTCATCCCGGACTTCAGCGATGATGTTATGATATGTAAACTCATCACACGCTTCGACAATTTCTTTCGCAACATTTATATCCAGTGGAGAGTGGTATACCCCCCAGCTTGTATGTAATGGGTGATGGACGAAAGCGCCATTGAAATTAACGATTGGTGTAGTCAGCCCCAGTTCCCGGTAATAAAGTTCACTTGAGCGAAAGGGGCGCCCGGTGGCGATCATAACCTCGTGTCCATCTTCTTTAAGTTTTAGGAGTGTTTTTTTAGTCCTTGAAGAAATTGTTTTGTTATCTGTAAGTAAAGTACCATCAAGATCCAATACGATTAAATGTTTCTCAGTCATGTACACACCTTCTGTTCTTTTTGATTTCATTATATGCAAATATTGTTAAGCCTATTTTAAAGTAAATGTAAATCTTTTTCATTCTTTATGCATTCCTGTATGATATTACTATATCCAGGATTATGATAATTAAAGCGAAGCTCAGATTTAAAGGTAATGAATTCCATTTTGATAATGGATTGAAAAGACCGGAACAAATTATCGGAGGGGTTAACTTGATAATAATTGAAAAAGAACGAATTGGACAAATTCCTGTCTTGCACTTAGGGGAACAAACCACTTTCAATCAGGAATTGCCGCTTATTATTTTTATACATGGTTTTCAAAGTGCAAAAGAACATAATCTGCACTATGCTTATTTATTGGCTGAAAAGGGGTTTCGTGTGCTTCTACCCGATGTGATTCATCATGGGGAAAGGGGAGCCGGTTTAAGTGATTCTCAAATGATGCCCCGTTTTTGGGAAATGGTTTTACAAACAATCCAGGATTTATCTTTGCTGAAGGATGATTTATTATCCCGAAAATTGATTGATCCCGACAGAATTGGCGTGGCAGGTACTTCAATGGGGGGAATAGTTACTAATGGGGCCCTTGCTGCTTATGAATGGATTTCCGCCGGAGTCAGTTTAATGGGGAACCCATCATATGTCGCGTATGCAGAGCTCCAAATGGAGGAGATTAAGAAAAGGAAAGTTGATTTCCCAGCTACTGATGAGGAAGTTGCGAAGGTGATTGAACAGCTTAAGCCATTTGATTTGAGTCTTAATCAGGATAAGCTTTGCGACCGACCGCTTCTTTTTTGGCATGGTGCCAAAGATCCGGTTGTACCTTATCAGCATGCATACCGTTTTTATGAAGGGGTCAAAGCAGGGTATGACAAGGCAGATGAAAAAATTGATTTTATCCTTGACCCTAAGGCTGGGCATAAGGTCAGCAGAGAAGGAGTGCTTAAGACAGCGGACTGGTTCGCGAAACATTTACTGTCTGCTGTGCAAAATGCTTAAGTACTCACTCAAAATCTGTTATGATGCTTATATGGACATAATGATGAAAGCGACAAACTAGAGATTTTCCATAAAAGGAGTGATTGAAGTGGATCAAGATACAAAAGACATTATTCTTGGAGCTTTGGAGCAGGTCATTGACCCTGAGCTTGGTATAGATATCGTTAATTTAGGCTTGGTATATGATGTGGATATGGATGAGGAAGGTCTGACCACCGTTACGATGACATTGACAGCAATGGGCTGTCCGATGGCTGGGACGATTGTCGATCAAGTTAAATTGGTTCTGGAAGATATCCCCGAGGTCAAGGAAACGGACGTGAAGATAGTCTGGAGTCCGCCATGGACGAAAGACAAAATGTCCAGATATGCTAAAATTGCATTAGGTATCAAATAATAACTCTGTAATAGAAATGAAAAGCCAGTCAAAAAAAGTGAACCCATTCAAGGAGCCACTTTTTATGCTCTGGTTTTTTTCTAATACTTTCGGCTAGGAGTGGTTAATTGAACAGTCAAATTAAAGATTCATTGGACAGGCCACTAAGGGATTTAAGGATTTCAGTCATAGATCGCTGTAACTTTCGCTGCCAGTATTGCATGCCTGCTGAAATTTTTCACGAGAATTTTCAGTTCCTGCCTAAAAGTGAGCTATTATCTTATGAGGAAATTGTAAGGCTTTCTAAAATCTTCGCAGGCTTAGGGGTAAAAAAACTAAGGTTGACTGGCGGGGAACCATTACTCCGAAGAGATCTTACCACTTTGATTTCAAATCTCGTTAAAATTGAAGGTATTGAAGATATTGGACTGACCACGAATGGGGTCTTCTTGAAAAAACATGCCGTAAATTTGAAGGAAGCTGGTTTGCAGAGGGTGAATATCAGCTTGGACAGCCTCGATGACGATCTTTTCAAGAAGATGAACGGCAGGGATATCGGCATAAAGCCCGTTATTGAAGGCATCGCTGCTGCTAAAGAAGCAGGGCTTGGCGTTAAAGTGAATATGGTAGTCAAAAAAGAAACCAATGAATCTCAAATCCTGCCGATGGCCCGATTTTGTAAAGATGAGGGCCTTCAATTACGCTATATAGAATTCATGGATGTCGGGCATACAAATGGCTGGCAGTTAAAGAATGTCATTACGAAAAAAGAACTGCTTGCAATGCTCCAAACCGAATTCGACCTAGAACCAGTTGAAGAAGATTATTTTGGAGAGGTCGCAAAACGCTTCCGCTATAAGGGCACTACTGCAGAAGTAGGCTTCATTACCTCGGTTTCCGAGTCTTTTTGTTCAAGTTGTACACGTGCACGTCTTTCTGCTAATGGAAGTTTATATACATGCCTGTTTAATGGAAAGGGACATGACTTGAAGTCATTGCTCCGTTCCGACATGACCGATGAAGAATTGACAGGGTTCATCATTTCACTTTGGAACCGTAGGGACGACCGCTATTCGGATGAGCGGGCAGCGGGAACGGTGAAGAAACAGGAAAAAATCGAAATGTCATTCATTGGCGGATAATCCGTCCGAATGAAAAATTAAGGGATGGCAGCTATGCCATCCCTTTTTTGTATAGTTGTCAGGACATGATGCCGGTCAATGGCGAAATCCATGTTTATACTTTTTTTATGCATTTTTATTTAGGATACAAGGTAATGAAAATAATTCAATGGTCCTAAGGATGGATTAGTCTGAAATAAATTCCATTCATTATTAAGATCATTAAGGCTTTATGTATTGCTGCTTTTTATGGGAAAGGATTCAATCGATTGTACAGATTTCTATTGGACAGTTTTCACAGTCGATTTCCTGTTTCAAATAGTYAAAGTCAAGAATCGTAATGCGGCCCTTTTTAATGGAGATGACATTGTTTTTCCTTAATTGAGCGAGCATTCGATTGACTACTTCGCGGGATGTGCCGCAAAAATTGGCGAGTTCTTGGTTTGTAAAGGGAAGATTGATAACTTTGCCGTCTTCCGCTTCAGTGCCATAGCTATTTGATAAACGGATGAGGGTGGAGTAAAATGCACCTTTCTTACCGTGCAGGAGCATATCGCGGAATTTAGCCTGATTTTTACGGTTTTGAGCGGATAACCATGTCATCATCTCGACTGCGAGATGGCTATCGGAGGCGATTTTTTCTTCTAATGCTTCTTTGGAAATAACCGCGACAGTACCATCTTCCATCATTTTTGCATTCATCATATATTTAGGATTTTGAGAAAATAAGACTGTCTCCCCAACCAAATCATTCTCCGAACTAATGCGTATAGTTAATTCCCGACCGTCGGGAACAACCTTACTCACTTCTACTTTCCCATTTATAATGTAATACAAATCACTTGCTGGGGTGCTCTCATGAAAAAGGTAGCGCCCTTTTTCCATATGTTTAATTTGTTGTTTATTATCTAAAATTGCTTGCATCCGATTGGATAACGATAATTCATTCATGCATATGACCACCTTTCAGAAACCGTCATTACTCAATTACTACCTTTGATTTAAACGGAAAAAAACCTAGTAGTCAACAACTTTGGATAATTCTAGGAATTTCGTTGGATAATATTTCATTTAAAATTTATGTTTATAATTTTATAAAAATACATTTGATTTTATTTTTATTCAGTCTTATAATAATAGAATCAAAGATTGACAGGGACCTGAAATTATAGGAGATGGTTTTATGAACGTATCAATAGTAGGTGCAACGGGTTATGGAGGAATGGAACTAATAAGGTTTTTGAATAATCATCCGCAATTTAAAATAAAATCATTGCATACTTCATCCCAATTTGGTCGAAGTTTATATGAAGAAAATGCACATTTAATGCATATGAAAGATACATTAGAAGAAATCGACCCGGAAGCGATTGCAAAAAAATCCGATATTGTATTTCTTGCAACTCCTTCGGGCGTTTCATCGCAATTGATTTCGGAATTTTCTGATCTCGATATTAAAGTGATCGACCTATCAGGAGATCTTAGGCTTCAAACTCCAGGTGAATACGAAAACTGGTATAAAAAACCGGCAGCGCCTCAGCATATTATTGAAGAAGCCGTATACGGATTGGCTGAATGGAATGCCGAAGCTATAAAAAAAGCGACGATCATTGCAAATCCTGGGTGCTACCCAACCGCATCACTATTAGGTCTTGCCCCTTTATTCACTGAAGGGTTGGCCGGAGCGGATGCCGATGTGATCATCGATGCAAAATCCGGGGTTTCAGGGGCGGGTAAATCACCTTCTGCAGTCACCCATTTTAGTGAAATGAATGAGAACTTTAAGATATATAAGGTGAATCAACATCAACACATACCGGAAATCGAGCAACAGCTTGGGCGATGGTCATCAGGTTTACAGCCCATTACCTTCAATACCCATCTTGTTCCAATGACAAGAGGGATTATGGCAACGATGTATATAAAGGTAAATCGGGAAACCTCAAATGTTGAATTAAAGGATTTGTACGAAACGGTTTACGAGAACCACCCATTTGTTCGGGTACAGCCCCTTGATCGCTATCCATCCACGAAACAGGTATACGGATCGAACTTTTGCGACATTGGCGTCGATTATGATGAAAGAACAGGTAAGGTAACGGTGGTTTCGGTTATTGATAATTTAGTGAAGGGTGCCGCAGGGCAGGCCATTCAAAATGCAAATATATTAATGGGACTAGAAGAAACGGCTGGACTATGGAACAGTCCGCTATATCCGTAAACTATGGAGGGAACCAATGAATACACTACAGTCAGTTGAAGAAATCAAACAAATTCAAGAAGGAAACATTTTAATGCCCCAAGGGTTCAAAGCGTCGGGTGTCCATGCAGGATTACGCTATTCTAAAAAGGACGTTGGCATCATTTTTACCGATGTCCCAGCCTCAGCCGCGGCCGTTTATACACAAAATGTCGTTCAAGCCGCTCCAATCAATGTAACGAAAGACAGTATTGCCGTTACTGGAAAACTTCACGGCATTGTAGTGAATAGTGCTTGTGCGAATGCTTGTACAGGTGAACAAGGTTTAAAAGATGCAAATGAAATGAGGAAGCTTGCGGCTCAAAAGTTCGGTTTGGAGGACCATTCATTTGCAGTGGCTTCAACGGGAGTCATAGGGGAATTCATGGAAATGGAAAAAGTAAGAAACGGCATAGAGGCATTACAGCCAGAAAATACACCTGAAGCTGCTGAAGCTTTCGGTACCGCCATTTTAACAACGGATATTGTAACGAAGAGTTGTGGTTATGAAACAATCATCGACGGTAAAACCGTGAAAATGGGCGGTGCTGCAAAGGGTTCGGGAATGATTCATCCAAACATGGCCACAATGCTAGGTTTCATTACGACGGATGCCGTCATTGAACCGCATGATTTACAGCAAGCATTATCCTCGATTACCAATGATACATTCAATCAAATCACGGTTGACGGCGACTGTTCAACGAACGACATGGTGTTGGTGCTCGCGAATGGAGAAGCGAACAATGAACCTTTGACACCTGACCATCCAGAATGGTCCATTTTCCTGGAATTATTAAAACAAACTTCCGAAAACCTCGCCAAACAAATTGCGAAAGATGGAGAAGGTGCGACTAAACTGATAGAAGTGAATGTTCATGGCATGCATACGAAACAAGATTCACAGATGATGGCGAAGACGATCGTCGGTTCAAATCTTGTGAAAACGGCAGCTTTTGGAGCGGATGCAAACTGGGGACGAATCATAGCTGCAATGGGAAGAAGCGGAGTGAGATTCAATCCGGATCAAACAACGATCGTTTTTGGTGATATCGTCGTACTTAAAGACGGTGAGCCGATTATGTTTTCTGAGGAAGAAGCCAAAGCATACTTGGAAAATGAAAGTATCATCATTCATGTTTATTTGAAAGATGGTAATGAATCAGGCACGGCATGGGGCTGCGATTTAACCTATGATTATGTGAAAATAAACGGAAGCTATCGTTCGTAAGAGGTGAAAAGTATGAACATATTAGTCATAAAGTGCGGCGGCAGCATCATTAATGAGTTATCGGAGTCGTTTTTCAATAGTATTAAAGAGTTACAAAACCGGGGATACCATATTGTCTTTGTGCATGGGGGCGGCCCTGATATAAATTCAATGCTTGAAAAATTTGAAATTGAACCAGTATTTGAAGATGGGTTAAGAAAAACGACCACAGAAGTGCTGGAAATTGTGGAACTTATGCTGGCAGGCAAATCGAACCGCAGCCTCGTTCATAAATTGGAAGCCCATGGCATCAAGGCAGTCGGTTTAAATGGCTCGGACGGCGGAATTCTCACAGGTGAGTATATCGATGAACAGAAACTTGGGGCTGTTGGTGAAATACAACAAGTCAATACGGAATTATTCGGGCTTTTATTCGAAAAAGGCTATTGTCCGGTATTGACGCCCATTTCATCTACCGAAGAAGGCAATAAATTAAATGTGAATGCCGATATGGCTGCCGGGTCTGTAGCTAAGGCACTATCGGCTGATATGTGTTTATTTGTGACCGATGTTCAGGGGGTCTTGAAGAATGGGCAGATCATTGAGAAATTGAATGAAACGGAAACGAAGAATTTGATCATGGATGGAAGTATACATGGCGGAATGATCCCGAAAGTCAATACAGCCTTGTCGGTGCTGAATAAAGGGATTGAAGAAGTGATGATCGTTAGTGGGAAAGATCATTTTTATCAAGGCGGACAATTCATCGGTACAAAATTTCTTCAGGAAGAAGGGGTATTTCAATGAGTTCTTTATTTCCTACATACGCTAGGTGGGACATTGAGCCAAGAAAAGCGTCAGGATCGAAGATTACGAGTGAAACAGGTAAAGAGTATCTGGATTTCACATCCGGAATCGGAGTTTTGAATCTTGGACATTGTCATGAGAAGGTAAAAATGGCCGTGGCGGAACAACTTAATAAATATTGGCATGTATCGAACATGTTTCAAAGTTCCATACAGGAACGGACAGCAAAAATGCTGGCTGATGCCTCTGGTTTAAGTCAGGTGTTCTTTGCCAACAGCGGTGCCGAGGCGAATGAGGCAGCCATCAAACTAGCACGTAAAGCTACCGGGAAAAGCAAAATTGTCACTTGTCAGCAGTCTTTCCACGGCCGTACTTTTGCAACGATGGCGGCAACGGGACAGGAAAAAATCAAGACTGGTTTCGGACCGATGCTAGCTTCGTTCGAATATGTTCCATTTAATGATCATGATGCCATGAAAGCAGCCATCGATGAAAATACGGCAGCTGTAATGATTGAAATCGTGCAAGGTGAAGGCGGCATCCATGTTGTACAGCAATCATATCTGGACGCGATTCAAACTAAATGCCAAGAACACGGAGCTCTCCTTATCATAGATGAAATTCAGACTGGGATAGGACGTACAGGAAAGCCATTTGCATTCCAGCATTTCAATATCCTGCCGGACATCATCACTTCGGCAAAGGGGTTGGGAAATGGCCTGCCAATCGGGGCGATGATTGGGAAGGAAGAGTTGTCTGTATTCTTTGACCCTGGAAGTCATGGATCCACTTTTGGAGGGAATCCAGTTAGTGTCTCAGCAGCCGAAGCTGTATTAAAGGAAATTTTTCAATCAGGGTTTTTAAAAGAAACCGTTAAAAAGGCGGAATACCTTGAGAGCGAATTGGCAAAAGCATTGAATGGCATCGAAGAAGTGAAAGAGATTCGCGGTCTGGGAATGATGGTCGGAATTGAATGTAAACAAGATGTTCAGGTGTTTTTAATGGAATTGCAAGAAGAGGGCTTACTTGTATTGAGTGCAGGTCCTAAAGTACTTCGTTTACTTCCATCCCTGACTGTTTCCGAATCGGAGATCGATACGGCGATAAATAAAATTAAAAAAGTATTGGCAATAAAACAAACTGTCTAAATTTATTGAATTTTTATAGAATAAAATGAATAATTATGCTATTGTATATATAAATATACATCATCTAAAGAGGTGAAGATCATGAAAAGCTATCTATATTTAGAGAATGGTTCCGTCTTTGAAGGGGAACTGCTGACTAAATCGACTGAAAAAACAATCACTGGAGAGATTGTCTTTTTTACAGGAATGACCGGATATCAAGAAGTGTTGACAGATCCTTCATATAAGGACCAGATTGTCATCTTCACATACCCACTAATCGGAAATTACGGAATCAATGAACATGATTTTGAAAGTAAAAAGCCGCATGTTGCCGGTGTGATTGTATATGAAGGAAATATGAGCCATTCCCATTATCAGGCTAAATATTCAATTGGTGAATATTTAGACAAGTGGAACATTCCTCTTTTAAGCCATGTGGACACAAGAGCGGTCGTTAAAAATATAAGACAGGAAGGTTCCATGCAGGCAGTCATCACAGCTGAAGAAAAATACACTGTCGTACCCAGCCTGAATGGTTTATCAGCCCATGTAGCTGAGGTATCCACAAAGGTTGTCGAGAGATTTGGTGGAGGCGACAAGCACGTTGTGATGATGGATTTCGGCTATAAAAAATCAATCCTGGATTCATTGGTCGCTCAAGGCTGCCGAGTCTCTGTCGTACCATTCGATACGGAATTCGAGCAAATCAAGGACTTGAAGCCAGATGGTATTTTGCTTTCAAATGGGCCTGGGGATCCAAAACAGCTTGAATACCTTTTAGGAAACATAAAAAAGATCATTACGAGTTTTCCCACGATGGGCATCTGCCTCGGTCATCAATTAACGGCCCTTGCCTTAGGTGGAAATACAAAAAAAATGCTGTTTGGACATCGCGGTGCGAATCAGCCCGTGGTCGATTTGAAAACGAAAAAGGTGTATATGAGTTCGCAGAATCATAGTTACGAGGTTGATGAACCGAGCTTGCAAGGAACATCGCTTCAAGTGAGATTCAGAAACGTGAATGATAACACGGTTGAGGGACTCATGCATGAAGACTTGCCAATCTTCACTACCCAGTACCACCCAGAGGCAAATCCAGGACCTATCGAGAGTTCATTACTATTCAAAGACTTTTTACAAATGATAAATGATTATAGCGGGAGAGAAAAAGCTTATGCCTAAGGACGACACGATACAGACCATTTTAGTGATTGGTTCGGGGCCGATTGTCATCGGGCAGGCCGCCGAATTCGATTATGCAGGTACACAGGCCTGCCTCGCTTTAAAGGAAGAAGGATATAAAGTCATACTGGTCAATAACAATCCGGCAACAATCATGACTGATGATATGAATGCGGATGCTGTTTATTTCGAACCTTTAACGGTTGATGTACTGGAAAAGATCATCTCCAAAGAAAAGCCGGATGGCCTGCTCGCTACATTAGGCGGTCAAACAGGATTGAACCTAGCTTATCAGTTGGATGATGCTGGAATACTTGAAAAATATAAGGTCAAATTATTGGGAACTCCGATCGATTCTATCAAAAAAGGGGAGGATCGTGAGCTGTTCCGTGAGTTGATGTTTGAAATAGGTGAACCCGTTCCCGATAGTACGATTGTCCATACTCTTGAAGAAGCGCTGGCTTTTGCCGACAAAATCGGTTTCCCCATCATCGTTCGTCCCGCATATACACTCGGCGGAACTGGCGGTGGTATTGCCGATTCACTGGAGACCTTTAAGGAACTTGTACGGGGCGGACTGCAAGAAAGCCCAATTACACAATGCTTGATTGAAAGAAGTATAGCTGGTTTTAAGGAAGTCGAATATGAGGTTATGCGAGATGGCAACAATACGTGCATCACTATCTGTAATATGGAAAATATCGATCCGGTAGGGATCCATACAGGTGATTCGATCGTCGTGGCACCATCACAGACTTTATCGGACGATGAGTTTCAGATGCTGCGTGCCGCATCCATTAAAATCATCTCTGCTTTAGGGATTATAGGCGGCTGTAACATTCAATTTGCACTTGATCCGAATAGCAAGCAATATTATTTAATAGAAGTGAACCCGCGCGTCAGCCGTTCATCGGCACTAGCTTCAAAAGCAACAGGTTATCCCATTGCCCGCATAGCGGCAAAGCTCGCTGTCGGCTACGATTTATCGGAGCTCATCAATCCTGTAACGAAAAGCACATATTCAAGTTTCGAACCTGCGCTTGACTATGTAGCGGTGAAGTTCCCGAGGTGGCCATTCGATAAATTCACGACCGCCGACCGCAAATTGGGAACACAGATGAAGGCAACTGGTGAAGTCATGGCTTTACACCGCAGCTTTGAGGGTGGAGTCCAAAAGGCCGTCGATTCTTTGGAATTGAAAACGATTGGGCTGCAGCTATCATCACTGAAAAATAAAACCATTCCTGAACTTTGGGGAAAGCTTGCCGAAAAATCGGATGAACGAATCTTTGTCATTTTTGAAATGCTTAGAAAAGGCGTGACGATTGAAGAAATCCATGAAGCGACAGCCATAGATTATTTCTTCCTTAAATCCTTTGCTTCATTGATCCAAAGCGAAATGGAGATTGAAGCTAAGGCAATCGATCAGGTAACAAGGGAAGAACTTCAGTCATACAAGGAAAAGGGCTTTTCAGACCGCTATCTTGCTTCCGTATGGAAAGTAAATGAGATGGAAGTGAGAGCACACAGGAAATCACTGGGTGTTACGGCGGTTTACAAAACGGTTGATACATGTGCAGCCGAGTTCGAATCACATACAAACTATCACTATTCAACATATTTTGGTGAGAACGAACAGCAAAAAACGGATAAAAAGAAAGTCTTGATGATTGGCAGCGGCCCGATCCGCATCGGTCAGGGAATAGAATTTGATTATTGTTCAGTTCACGGTGTTTATGCACTCCAGGATGAAAATGTTGAAACGATCATGATCAATAATAATCCGGAAACGGTAAGCACGGATTTTGCGACAGCAGATCGCCTTTATTTCGAACCGTTGACCCTTGAATATGTTCTTAATGTAATAGAAGCGGAAGACATAAAAGATGTTATCGTCCAGTTTGGCGGGCAGACTGCGATAAACCTTGCTAAAGGCCTGGAAGAATACGGGGTCAATTTGTTGGGGACATCCTTCGATACGCTTGATCAATTAGAAGATCGTGATCGTTTTTATCAGCTTCTTCAAAAACTGGATATCCCCCATGTACCAGGTTCAATGGCTAATGGAGAAGAACAATTAATTTCCCGGGCAGAGGCCATCGGCTTTCCGGTACTCTTACGCCCATCCTATGTAATTGGCGGCCAGGGAATGGAAATCATCCGCTCCAAGGAAAGCTTGTTGAATAGAATGGCTAATGGAACGGCACTAATCTATCCCGTGTTGATCGATTCCTATATTCCAGGGAAGGAAGCCGAAATCGATTTGATTGCTGATGGAAATGATGTTTATATTCCCATCATTGCCGAACATATAGAAAAAGCAGGCGTCCATTCAGGAGATAGCATGGCTTTATTGCCAGCTCAATCCTTAACGGATGATATTAAAGATAAAATGACCCTTTATGCTAAAAAACTAGTTAGTGAACTTGGTTATAAAGGTCTTATGAACATCCAATTCGTGATCGAGGGAAATAGTGTATACGTATTGGAAGTGAATCCTCGTGCAAGTCGAACAATTCCAATCATCAGTAAAGTGACCGATGTGGCCTTAGTGCAAATAGCGACAAAAATATTGCTTGGGAAATATTCATTGTCGAATGCGTTCGAAAAAACAGGCTTAATGGATGAAATTCCATATGCAGTTGTCAAATATCCCGTATTCTCTACTTTTGCACTAAGCGGACTTGATTCGAAGGTAGGTCCGGAAATGAAATCAACAGGTGAAGGAATCGCCATCGGGGAAACGGTAAATGAAGCGTTGACAAAAGTGTTCCATGCTCAAAAAGCTAATCATACCACAGGCGTTTATCAATCAGAATCAGTTCAATTAAGTGAAGACCTGTTAGTGCAAATCAAAGAAGCAGGTTTGACATTGGGGAATTCAGATTTTGATAAATGGTTAAATGAAGGAAATGCGGCGGTCGTTTTGGCATATGGAACAACGGAGGAAGATAAGCAGCTAAGGTTACTTGCAGCGAAATACCGACTGCTTGCTTTTACGGAAGAAGAGACGTTCAAGGCCTATCTGCAATCGGTGGATAATGCTGATCCAGGGGTTACCTCGCTTCAGGAATGGCTTGTACCATATACGAAAGGAGTGTCACACGTATGAGTTCAATGACGGCACCGACACAAGCGAAGATTTTAAATGGAAAAGATTTTTTGACCATGAAAGAGTCCACACCAACGGCAATTGCAGATTTGTTAAAGCTAGCGCAGACCATTAAAGGCAAATTGCAAGCAGGTGAAGAATATACGCCTTTAAAAGGGAAAACACTGGGGATGATCTTTGAAAAATCGTCTACCCGTACCCGTGTCTCTTTTGAAGTGGGCATGATGCAGCTTGGCGGGCACGCTTTGTTCCTAAGTGGCAATGACTTGCAAATTGGACGTGGTGAAACGATTTCCGATACTGCAAAAGTCCTTTCTGAATACATTGATGGCATCATGATTCGTACCTTCGAGCATGACAAAATCCTGGAATTGTCAGAAAATGCTTCTATCCCAGTCATCAATGGGTTAACAGATCTTGCACATCCTTGTCAGGTACTTGCAGACTTCTTGACGATCATCGAGATAAAAGGGCAGTTAAAAGGCTTGAAGATGAGTTATATCGGTGATGGCAATAATGTTGCGAATTCATTGATGGTAGGCTGTGCAAAAATGGGAATGGATTTTTCCATTGGGTGTCCTGACGCCTACAAACCTGATGAAAAGGTCGTCGCCTATGCTAAAAAAGTGGCAGAAGAGACTGGCAGTGAAATTTTGGTGACAACCTCAGCTTCGGAGGCCATAAAAGATGCGGATATCGTCTATTCGGATGTTTGGACTTCCATGGGGCAGGAAATCGAGAATGGTATCCGCTTAGAAGCTTTTAAAGATTATCAAATCAATGGTGAGCTAGTAAAACTTGCTAAAGAAGATTATTTATTCATGCATTGCCTGCCTGCACATCGGGAGGAAGAGGTTACGGCTGAAGTCATCGATGGTCCTAATTCCGTCGTTTTCCACCAAGCCGGAAATCGCCTTCATGCCCAAAAGGCGGTCCTGGTGGACTTAATGTCTTAACCAAAAAAGCTTACCTCAGAGATCAGTCACTCAGTTTGTAGAAAAAAAGGTTTCGGAATGGTCTCATTCCGAAACCTTTTTGATTTTATTTGTAGCAGTTAGAAAATAATAACTTGATCAATACTTGGGCGTCCTACCTCTAAAACATATCTTCCATCAAGTTTAAATGAAAAAAGACACCAATTGTTGCCTTCATTTTACGAACCAAAAGGTTCGATGGTACCAGTTGATTTAAAGTAAATCATTTCAAATTGATCTCGCTGAATAGAACCATGTATAGAAAAGCATCCCTATTACCTCGAGTTTTAATCCATTTTTTAAAACAAAAAGGACTGCAGGTAAAAGGATCTATCCTTAATGTTAAAACAAAGTTGATTGGAGTGGGTGTTCGAGATTCCTGCGGGAAAAGCGCGTCCAAAGGAGACCCCGCAGGCGCAATGGCGCGAGTGTCCTACGTTCCAATCGACGGTCAATTTTTAAAAACCTAAAAAGACGTTCTGCTCAGAGAACAGACGCTTTTTAATTAGCCGAATTTCCTGTATGTACCTAATTTTTCTGACATGAAAGGTAGGAACCTGGTAATAATAACAGGGAAAGCATGTAAAGGGGTGAAATCTATGGGGCAAAATCGTCAATTTAAGCCAGGACAGAAGGCACCGAATAATGGGACCTACGTAGAAATCGGTGAAACGGGCAGCACGGTAGTGAATCCGAAAATGGTAAAGCTTGATGCTGGGGATTCTTTTCCTGAAACATCCAATCATAATCGGATATGGACCTATAAGCGGAAGCCATGAAACATCTAAAAGCAGGAAAAAGGAATGGTCGCCATCCTTCTTCCTGCTTTTTTCTATTCAGCGGAATAACCGAATATATTCGAGATTTCCAAACAGCTTTTCCTTAAATAGACGCTTAAAGGATCTTCATAATGATCAGGAATGTTCTCGGTGAACCCAACGGCAGTGATTGCTCCCAACAATTCGGAATTATAATTAAAAACCGGAATGGACATGGAGGAAACGGAAGGTACAAGAGGCTCTTTGGCAAAAGCTATTTTGTATTTCCGAATTTCATCATATTCATTTGTTTCTTTAATGAACGAGCCCGTAACATTACGATCTTTTTCAATCCATTCCGCCGTCAAGGAAGGATCCTGAAATACAGTGAATACCTTTCCGGAAGAGGATGATGGCGGAAGTCGCGTACCTAACTGTGCCCCTATGTTTAAGTTTTGATTGGAATTCCATATTTTTGCAGTGATTGGTCCATCATATGTCCAAACGGAAAAAAGGACCGTGCAGGAAGTATGGTGACTGATTTCCTGTAAATAAGGAGTTATTCTGCTCGTTACATCCTCATTTCCTATCGCTGCCATTCCGTATTGAATCAATTTGCTCCCAAGGTGATACATACCGGTTGTCTTATCGCGATATAGTAACTCCAGTTGAGTCAAAGTATTCAAATACTTATAGAGGTTACTTTTCGTTATCTCCGTTAATTCCTGAATATCAGAGAATCTTAAAGGAGTTCTTTGGGAAGCAAGTAAATCTATGATGCTCATCCCTATTTGTAATGATTGAATCGTCGAACCGGATTTTACGATTTCCATAAATCAATCTCCCTAATCTGTTTTAATTTAGGTCTAGTATATCAGAATATGTAAAATATACATGAAATTCAGCAGAAAAAACCGCCGGATGCTTGAAGCTATCAATATATGTTCCTATTAAATGAATAACGAACTTTTTGATTCCGCAGTACTGATAATGGTGTAGATGATAACATTTGCACAAAAATTTGCAATACTTTCTTGACAATATTGCGAAAATTGAGTTATTATTTATATAAATAGTGAACAATGTTATCTATAAGTGGAATGGATAAGGTGTACAGTCATTCAAATTCTGGTTTGTGAAGCGAATCCAGCAGAATTAGGATGTTGGCATCAAAAGAGGTTTTAAAAAAATCCAGATTAATAAAGGAGAATGAATATGAAATTAGTAACGTTCAGCAGTCAAGGATTTAAACGCATCGGTGCAATTTACCCGGAAAATGTAGTAGTTGACTTGAACTATGCCTATCAAGCGCTACTTGAAAGCGAAGGGAAACTTCGCAGTGAACAAATTGCTGACGCTTATGTCCCTGCAACAATGGAGGAGTTTTTACAGGGAGGAAATGAAAGCCTTTCCATCGCGCAAAAGGCTGCTGACTACGCTATTAGCAATCGTGATTCCTTCAGACATCAATTGGTACATGAAATTGAAAATATAAAGCTTGAGGCCCCTGTCCAAAAGCCAAGCAAAATTATTTGTGTCGGCCATAATTACCGTGAACACATTGCTGAAATGGGCCGTGAACTGCCGCCATTCCCTGTAGTATTCGCAAAGTTCGCCAATACAGTTATCGGTCCCCAGGATGATATACCGTTTTTCCCAATCTCGGAACAACTGGATTATGAAGCGGAATTCGCTTTTGTTGTCGGACAAAGAGCACGTAATGTTTCAAAAGAAGATGCTCTTGATTATGTAGCTGGTTATACAATTGCGAATGATGTCACTTACCGTGATATCCAACGGCGTACACTTGAGTGGCTACAAGGGAAAACGGTTGAAGGAAGTGCTCCGATGGGGCCTTGGTTAGTCACTTCCGATGAACTGTCCGATCCATCGGGCTTGAATGTCCGATTAACGGTAAATGGTGAAGAACGCCAAAAAACGAATACATCCAACTTCGTATTCGATGTGAAGTATCTAGTTGAATTCTTATCGAACTTAATGACTCTTGAACCAGGTGACATCGTACTAACAGGAACACCGGGTGGGGTAGGAGTAGCCCGTGATCCGCAAGTGTTCTTAAAAGATGGTGACGTTGTCAAAATCGAAATCGACAAAATAGGTTATCTTGAAAACCGTGTGAGACGTGTCGGGGAGGGAAAATAAAATGGCTTATCAGGGAATCGGGACATCAATCCAATCAGTGCAACAATCCATCGAGCATATTCTTGAGACAACGGCAAACCTACCGGAAGAAACGATCCGATTTAGACCAGCAGAGGATGAATGGTCAATCATGCAGATACTTTCCCATTTAGCTGAAGCCATTCCTTATTGGTTAGGTGAAGTGGAAACTGTAATAGCGATGCCTGGAGCCGAATGGGGGCGTGGATTGCAAGATCCAGCCCGATTGGCGGCGGTTACCGATACAGACAAACTTGCTGTGGATGATGTCATGAAGCAAGTGGAGGGGCTTAAATATAAAGTGGAGAGCGGTCTCGGGAATTTAGATGAAGAAACACTATCCAAAGAATCGCCACACCGGAATTTCGCTAAATTCGGAAACAAACCAGTTTCCTATATAGTCGATCACTTCATCGATGAGCATGTTTCAGGACATTATGATCAAATTAAGCGAAATCTTTCTAAAATCCAGTGAGGCAAGATAAAAAAGAAAGTAGGGATTAATATGGCTGAAAAATCGGAATACATGAATAGTACAATCGTAAAAGATTTTACAAAGGATATTCAGCAGTATAACCTTGGGCCGCTGTGGGAAGCCATTCCCGCTCTGATGGACCATGAACCTAAACCTCATGCGCATGCTTATTTATGGAAAGAAGAGCTTTTAACAAAAAAATTGATGGAAGCGGCTGAAATCTTCACACCTGACCGAGGCGGGGAGCGCAGGGCGATTTATTTTCAAAACCCTGGCCTTACTTATCGCCAGCCTTGGGGATGGGCTTCAACAACACAAACGCTTTATGCAGCGGTCCAGCTTTTGTTGCCAGGTGAAGTGGCCCCTTCCCACCGTCATTCCCAAAGTGCACTTCGTTTCATTACGAATGGTGAAGGTGCCTACTCCATCGTGCAGGGAGAAAGGATCTTCATGGAAGAAGGAGATTTCTTGATCACGCCTAAAAACTTATGGCATGGTCATGGACATGTTGGGGAAAAACCAATGATTTGGATGGATGCCCTTGATATCCCAACCATCTATTCCATAGGCGGCACTTTCTTTGAACCATATCCAGATCGGATTGAAACGCCTAAACGGCCGGATAATTTTTCAGAGCTCCGTTATCAAGGCGGAATGGTTCGTCCAGTATCCGACCGTTATTCACAAGTGGCACCGCTTGCCAATTACAAATGGAAGGGCACCAAAGCAGCAATAGAAGGATTGATGAATTTCGAACCGGATCCATATGAAGGTTTTGCCGTGGAATATATCAATCCATCAAATGGCCAAACGGCCAATCCGACGATGGGGGCATGGATGCAGAAACTTCCTAAAGGTTTCCATACGAAAGCCCATCGCCATACCCATTCCACGATTTATCAAGTGCACCAAGGATCAGGCTATACGGTCATTAATGGCGTTCGTTTTGACTGGTCCAAGGGAGATTATTTCGTCGTTCCGAATTGGGCATGGCATGAGCACGTTGCAGATGCGGATTCTTACTTATTCTCGGTAAACGACCTACCAATAATGGAAAGATTCGATTTGGAACAGCAACAAGAATTAGACACAAACAATGGGTACCAAAAGGTTGAAAGTGAATTCAAGCCTGTTTTGGTTTGAAAATAATAGGTTTGGAATCTTCAGCTAAGATACTAGTGAATAGATGAATGCCATTCGAATGAAAACGCTTACTGTGGTAGTGGTCCGCAACTTTGGCTTAAAGCAACTAATATAGGGGGAATTGATGATGAACACAGAAAAAAAACCATTCATCGTTATCGGTGGGGGAATTGGCGGATTGGCAACTGCTTTAGGAATCGCAGAAACAAAACAGTATGTAAAAGTCCTAGAACAAGCTCCCGAATTTGGGGAAATTGGTGCAGGGATTCAGCTTGCAGCAAATGCCACCAACGTATTGCAGCGTTTGGGTGTCATGGATAAAATCAATGATATTGCAGTATTTCCAAAAAGATTGGTGCTGATGGACGCCTTTTCCGGAAAAGAGCTTTCCGCTTTGGATTTAGGTGATGTTTATAAAGAAAGATATGGAGCTCCGTATGTTGTTTTGCATCGTTCCGATTTGCATAAAGTATTGGCTGAAGCCTGTGAAAAGAACCCGTATATCGAACTGGTCACGAATCAAACCATTATTGAGACAGTAGAGTATGAAGGTGAAGTGACGGTTACTTCTGCCAACGGGTCCCAACATTCAGGAACTGCTGTCATTGGAGCCGATGGATTATGGTCCAAGGCACGGAAACTTTTTGTGGAAGATCAGCCGGTCTGCTCTCAATATGTTGCATACAGGGGAGCGATCCCGATGGAGGAGGTTACGAGCCATGGGGATTTAGATGATGTATACATGTGGATTGGGCCAGACCTTCATCTTGTTCAATATCCGGTTAGAAGGGGAGAACTTTATAACCAAGTAGTGGTTTTCAAAAGTTCTCAATATACGGAAGAAAACGAAAAAACAGATCAATGGGGAACACCGGAAGAAATGGACCGTGTATTTGCCGGAACTTGTGAGCTTGTTCAGAATGCGATTTCATTCATTCAAAGACAACGCCGCTGGCCGATGTATGACCGTTTACCAATTGATAATTGGACAAAAGGAAGAATTACGCTTATGGGCGATGCGGCACATCCGATGCTTCAATACTTGGCACAAGGCGCTTGCCAGGCTTTAGAAGATGCAGCTTATTTGTCTGATATGCTCCATAAGCATGGGAATGACATTGAACAGGCATTTTTGGAATATCAGGAGGAACGCATTCCACGTACGGCAAATGTTCAAACGAGTGCTAGAATGTGGGGGGAAATCATCCACAATACGACCGATGCAGGCATTCTGCTCCGAGATACGATCCTTGCAGGTCGGACGGATAGGGATTTCCAATTCATCGATGAATTTCATGGTTACAATAAAACGGCCGTGAAAGCATAAACCATTTTGTTTCATCCATAAAGGAATTTATCCATGTTACAAATGGGTCTGCCTTTCTTCTATATGAAGAAAGGCTTTTTCCGTTTATTTTCCAAACTACTGCATTTCTTATAACTTTCCTTTACATAGGGAGAATTAGAAGTATAATGAAAATATAAAGGTCAAAATTGGTCAAACCCAGTGGGGATTCGTTCATGATATAGATGAATGGGAGGTTTCAAGATGGATATTAATAAAATGACGGAGAGAACACAACAGGCATTCACTGGCGGTCAGGAACTAGCCAATGAAAGAGGGAATCCCGAGCTGACGGAGCTTCATTTATTAAAGGCCTTAATGGAACAGGATGAAAGTTTATTAATCAGGATTTTATCGGAATCTGGTAAATCGGTGAATCTTTTTGATATAGTGCTGAATAAGGAATTGGATGGATTACCGGAAGTGAGCGGGGGTGTTTCCCAGGTTTACATGTCATCCTCCCTACAGCAAGTTCTGACGGCTGCCGAAAAGGAAATGCAGATGTGGGAGGATGAATACTTATCTGTCGAGCATATACTGCTTGCGTCTTTGCAAGTCAATAGAACGAATGTAAACAGGCTATTTTCATCATATGGAATTGATTATGATAAAGCAAAACGGGTTATAAGCGATATAAGGGGGAATCAGCGAGTGACTAGTCAAAATCCTGAAAGCACTTATGAAGTACTGAAAAAATACGGCAGAGATCTCGTTGCTGAGGTTAAATCGGGTAAGGTCGATCCAGTAATCGGTCGAGATACGGAAATCCGTAACGTCATACGGATCCTTTCACGGAAAACGAAAAATAATCCTGTATTAATAGGAGAACCTGGAGTAGGTAAAACAGCGATTGTCGAGGGGTTGGCTCAAAGGATCGTCAGGAAGGATGTGCCGGAAGGTTTAAAGGATAAGACCGTTTTTTCACTCGATATAAGTGCACTTGTCGCAGGGGCCAAATTCCGAGGTGAATTTGAGGAACGCCTAAAAGCGGTGTTGAATGAGATCAAGAAGAGTGATGGAAAAATTCTCTTATTCATTGATGAATTGCATACAATTGTCGGTGCAGGAAGAACGGATGGCGCCCTTGATGCCGGAAATATGTTAAAGCCGATGCTTGCGCGCGGTGAGCTGCATTGTATCGGTGCAACGACCCTTGATGAATATCGGCAATATATTGAAAAGGATCCGGCTTTGGAACGCCGTTTCCAACAGGTTCTGGTTCCTGAACCGGATGTTGAAGATACGATTTCAATTTTGCGGGGATTAAAGGAACGGTTTGAAATTCATCATGGCGTCAGGATACATGATCGGGCGATCGTTGCAGCCTCTGTCCTTTCGAACCGATATATAACGGAGCGGTTTTTACCGGATAAAGCGATTGATCTTGTGGATGAAGCATGTGCGATGATCCGCATGGAAATCGACTCCATGCCATCCGAGTTGGATGAAATCACGAGAAAAGTCATGCAACTTGAAATTGAAGAAGCGGCCCTGAAAAATGAAGACGACCCTCAAAGCAAAGCAAGGCTGGAAGTGCTTCAAAAAGAACTATCAGAACTTCAGGATCAAGCGAATAGCATGAAATCCAAGTGGCAAATGGAGAAATCAGCGCTTCAAAAGGTGCAGGACAAACGTGAAGAGCTTGAGAAACTGCGTCATGAACTGGAACAGGCAGAGAATGACTATGACCTTAACCGGGCAGCTGAACTTCGGCATGGAAGGATTCCGCAGCTTCAAAAAGAATTGGAAGCAATGGAAGACGAATTGGAAAAGGAAAAACAGGAATCACGATTGCTTCGCCAGGAAGTGACGGAGGAGGAAATTGCCTCGATTGTGGCAAGGTGGACAGGGATTCCGGTAAGCAAGCTGGTGGAAAGTGAAAGGGAGAAGCTGCTTCGCCTATCAGATATCCTGCATGAACGCGTAATCGGTCAAGGAGAAGCGGTGGAACTCGTATCCGATGCTGTTTTAAGAGCAAGGGCTGGAATAAAAGATCCAAACAGACCAATCGGTTCATTCATTTTTCTTGGGCCGACTGGTGTCGGTAAAACCGAATTGGTAAAAGCTTTGGCAGAAACATTATTCGATAGTGAGGAACATATGATTCGAATTGATATGTCGGAATATATGGAGAAACATTCCGTGTCCCGACTTGTTGGTGCACCTCCCGGTTATGTTGGATTTGAGGAAGGCGGCCAGCTTACGGAGGCTGTAAGGAGAAACCCATACTCAGTCATATTACTGGACGAAATTGAAAAGGCGCATCCTGAAGTCTTCAATATTTTATTGCAAATGTTGGATGATGGAAGAATAACAGACTCCCAAGGCAGGACAATCAACTGTAAAAATACGGTCATCATCATGACTTCCAATATCGGTTCCCATTTCTTATTGCAATCCAACCGGGTGGATGGTGGCATTGAAGAAGAAATAAAAGATCAGGTCTTTAAAGAATTAAGAGGGCATTTCCGTCCGGAGTTTTTGAATCGAGTGGATGACATTGTTTTATTCAAACCTCTGACGAAACATGAAATCGTTGAAATCGTAGATAAAATGGTTCATCAATTACAAGTTAGGTTAACTGAACAAAATATAGTCCTCAACGTCACAGAAGCGGCTAAGGAATTCATTGCGGACCAGGGATATGATCCGGTATATGGAGCTAGACCGCTGAAGCGATTCATCCAAAAGCATCTCGAAACGAAAATCGCCCGTAAAATCATAGCTGGGACTGTTAAGCTTAAAGAAGGAATCACGATTGATTATGACCATGATGAATTGGTCCTTAAATAAAAACGTTAATATGCAGTTTATCCGTATCCAAAGTTCGGTATAACAAAAAGGACATCCTAAAAAGGATGTCCTCTTTTGCTTCTTAATGTTGATGGGAGTCTTTAGCTGGTCCGGCAGGCATGATAGCTGGGATGATACAAATCAGGATAGCAGCAGCTAATCCTAGAATAGTTCCCTGCGCAGCATCGTATGAAACTCCGATCATGGAAGAAACAACATATACAGTCATATGCACTAATAAGAATGTCCAAAAAATTGTCCAAGCATAACGCATCGAATTTCACCTCATTCCACTACATTCATTTTTATCTTACCATAATTAATATACAGTTAAAACGTGTTTTTAATAATAACCTTTAAATAATTCAATACATTAAATCATAAGAGAAATTTTTTGGCAGACAAGCTGGTTCAAAACTTCAAAAGGGAAATCATCGGGGGAATAAAAACAAAAATCGTCCCTGCTTGGTTAATTTAAGATAAGAAGTTAGGCGTTTCCACTGACCCTTTCTATTTTTCGTCATAAATTAATATAGTAGTAGTAATATTCCTTAAAGGAGTTTGAACGATGGAACAACGAACTTTTCAAATTGATGACCAATGGAATATCATCTATTATCCAGAGCGACCCAGTGGTTTTTCCGTAATGGTAATTGGAGACCGTAGTCATTTTGTCGAAAAAGACAGCAGCTTTTGGCTGCAGCATCCAGGCAGGCTGCAGATATTGGAATATTTAAAGGAATACGGATACACGCTATTTTCTTCTAATTTTCACGGGGCCAACTGGGGCAGTCCTAAAGCACTGGACCTTTCCCTTAACCTATATATTCTTTTCATGAAAAAAGAAATAGTCAATCAAAGGGTTCATATATTGGCAGAGGGGACAGGCGCACTACTTGCCCTAAAGCTAATGAATGAACTTGGAAATAAAATTCGGTCTGTCGTATTGATCGATCCGGTTTTTTCCTTGAAAGCACAACTGGAAAAAGAAAAGGAAAATAAGTTCTTCTATAAAAAATGGCTGTCAGAGGTTGCTGCTGCATATGAGCTCGATCCGGCAGAATGTGAACAGCATATCCTGGACACTGAAGATTCAGTTATCGCAGAGAATATCCCCATGAAAGTGATTCAGGTTTTTGGAAGCTTACGGAAAGAGCAAGCCTCCCTTTATCGGCAAATCCAGCTGGCCAGAAAAGCAGACTTGCAGCTGACGTATATATTGCCCGAAAAACGTTATAAAATCCCCTATCAAATACAAAAGTTTTTCAATGAGAATGAAGAGATTTTATGAGAAGAGATATATTTTCACAATAGTTTGCATACGATACAGCATCTAAAAAAACTAGACGTGCCGGGTGAAGTGGGCTTGATGGCATACGAGGAGGCTGTATTTATGCAAACAAACATTGTCATAGGCACTTATCGATTTGTGGGCTTCTATGTGACTCAATATTTTTTGAACCAAGGGAAAGAAGTAATCGGAATCGATTGGGATGATTCCGAAGCAAATCAATATATTATGGAAGAAAAGGAATTTGAAATAGGAAGGAATTCAAATTATATATACTTTCCGATAAATAAACTTAAATTATTGGATATTTCACAGCAGGACACGGTGTTCATCTCTTGTTACGATATTCAAAGCGGCAAAATGGACAAAATCGATTTTCTGATAGGCGAAATCGTTTCCTTCATTGAGAAATTCAAAAATGGCAAGAATGAAACGCCCAATTTCGTTCTTTTCATGCCCATTGAAAAAGATGTCAGTATATTTCATTCCATATTAAGCTCGATTCGTGAAATCGATTCTGCAAAAATCATATTTTTACCGACGATTTATGGACCTTGGCAATCGGAAGGCATGAGCTTTGAAGCTGGAATCAATCAGCTTGGGCAGTCTGATATCAAAGCGGCAATTGCTGCCGAATATACCTTTGATGCTCTCTATATCACTGATTTTGTTAATGCCTTGGAAGCGGTGCTAACCTCAAGTTCCGATAGGGACATCCAATTGTGCAGCTCTATTGATGATCATTGGAATGAATGTGCCAAGCTAATATTTGGTGAAAGCATGGATTCATTCACTCCCCAACAATCAACAACTAAAATCAATAAAGGAACAATATTTGAAGTGCAATGCAAAATGGAACCGGAAGAAGGCATTGCATTACAAAAAAAACATAATAAACGATTAAACTTACTTAAAAAGTGGAGAAAGCGTGATTAAACAAATAATTTCGTTATTGAGAAGAACAAAACGGTATAGTTGCCTCTAATCTATATGTCTTGTACTATAATGTACAAGGATAGGAAGAACATCAAAAGATATCCATGATTTTATATGTGCGCCCTTTACGAAAGGGTCCTGTGGAATTATGATATTATTTGGGCATCACAAATCAATTGATTAATATTCAAAAGATAGGGGGGAAACGCGAATGAGTTCAGATAAAACTCTTGAATTTATGGGAATCGCCATGAAATACTTCCCAGAGGCTAAAGCGAAGCTTGAGGCAAGCGGGATTCCATTTTCAATGGAGATGGCAGAGCCATTCATGGAGCTCTTTAAAAGCGTAATGCAAGAAGCTTATGAGCTTGGCAAACAAGATGCTCAGCGTTAATTAAAGGCAGGCTGTCCCGATAAAGGGCAGCCTTGATTTTTTTTATTCTTTTTTCAAGAACTTGGCGATCAATGGGTTCAGATTGATTTTATCAATGGTCGGTTTGTATTGACTGTACAAGCCCATCAATGTTTCAACGCTCGCCATCAATTGCAAGTAATCAACCTCCGATTCCTCTTGCTCCGGTTCGGGTTTCCTGCCAAACATCAAATTCGAAAAATGATCATCCGGGTTTCTTTCGCGGTTGCGATTGAAGATGTCCATAATGAGTCCTCCTTTGCTCCTTTTATATATAATGTATGTCCCTGAATTTCCCCTGGCATAGGCGCTTGACCGGCTTCCGAAAGAGATTTCTTTAGCTTTTAAAACTGTTAACTCTTGCAAGGAAGTCTTTTTTTATATAAAATTAGTACCAGGTAATAATAGATGATTATAATAACTCATTAAAATATAAGGGGATGGCAAGATGAATGCTGGAATACTAGGGCTTGGCCGCTACTTACCCGACAAAATCGTTACAAATGCGGATTTAGAAAAAATTATGGACACTTCTGACGAGTGGATCCGGACCAGGACGGGTATTGAGGAAAGAAGAATTGCAAATGATGATATTGATACTTCAGATATGGCTTATGAAGCCGCAAAAGCTGCATTGAAAAATGCGGAAATTTCGGCTGAAGAGATAGATATGATTCTTGTGGCTACCGTTACACCTGATCAGTCGTTTCCTTCTGTCGCTTGCATGATTCAAGAGAAATTGGGAGCGATGAAGGCAGCTGCAATGGATGTAAGTGCAGCATGTGCCGGATTTATGTATGCAATGATCACGGCACAGCAGTTTATTAAGACAGGTGCATATAAGCATGTGTTGATTGTCGGTGTTGAAAAACTTTCGAAAGTAACCAATTGGGAAGACCGTAATACTGCTGTCCTTTTTGGTGACGGAGCGGGTGCAGCTGTACTTGGACCTGTATCTGATGGCAAAGGGGTCCTTTCCTTTGAATTAGGCGCAGATGGAACTGGCGGGAAGCACTTATTACAGGAAGGAGATTTCATTCATATGAATGGACGTGAAGTATTTAAATTTGCTGTCCGTCAGATGGGGGAATCCAGCCTGGGTGTATTAGACAAAGCTGGTTTGACAAAGGAAGAGGTGGATCTGCTTGTTCCGCATCAAGCAAACATACGCATAATGGAAGCCTCAAGGGAACGCCTGGGTCTCCCGCTTGAAAAAATGACAAAAACGGTTCATAAATATGGAAATACTTCATCAGCGTCCATTCCAATGGCCCTTGTGGAAGAAATGGAAGCGGGAAGAATCAAGGACAATGACTTAATCGTCATGGTCGGTTTTGGTGGTGGCCTTACATGGGGAGCGATCGCTCTTAGGTGGGGTAAATAAAAGAAGAAACAAATCGTAAGAGCTTTAAAAATAGGAAGGAGCCATTTTCAATGACTAATCGTCGTGTAGTTGTAACAGGTATTGGAGCAATCTCTCCAGTTGGTAATGATGCAGAAACTGGATGGAAGAATATAATCGAGGGGAAATCGGGAATAGGGCCTTTAACTCGTTTGAATGCTGAAGAATATCCCGTTAAAGTGGCTGCTGAAATCAAGGACTTTGATATAGAAACATATATAAATCGTAAAGAAGCACGCAAAATGGACCGTTTTACCCATTATGCAATTGCAGCTTCCGTTATGGCATATAATGATAGCAAGCTGGAAATAACCGATGAAAATGCTGCACGTGTCGGGGTCTGGATCGGTTCGGGTATCGGCGGGCTGGAGACACTTGAAACACAGCATGAAAACTTTTTAAACAGGGGATATAAACGGGTTAGCCCATTTTTCGTTCCAATGATGATACCGGACATGGCAGCCGGCCAGGTTTCTATCTTACTGGGTGCAAAAGGAATCAATTCATGTACGGTAACAGCCTGTGCAACAGGAACAAACTCAATCGGTGATGCGTTTAAAGCCATTCAACGGGGCGATGCCGATGTCATGATTACAGGCGGGGCCGAAGCGCCAATCACAAAAATGTCGGTTGCAGGCTTCTGTGCAAATACGGCTTTATCGACAAATCCTGATCCGCAAACCGCTAGCCGTCCTTTCGATCTTAACCGTGATGGTTTTGTAATAGGTGAAGGAGCTGGAATCATCGTTCTGGAAGACCTTGAACATGCATTGAATAGAGGAGCCAAGATTTATGCTGAAATAGCTGGTTATGGCTCAACAGGAGATGCCTTCCATATTACCGCTCCGGCACCAGGTGGAGAAGGCGGGGCAAGAGCCATGAAAATTGCAATTGAGGATGCAGGTTTGAATCCTGAAGACATCCAATATGTGAATGCCCACGGAACGAGTACGCCATACAATGACAAATACGAAACGATGGCAGTCAAAGAAGTCTTTGGCGACCATGCTAATAAACTTGCGATAAGTTCCACTAAATCAATGACGGGCCATATGTTAGGGGCAGCAGGCGGTGTGGAAGCAATATTCACGATTCAGGCAATCAGGGACAGCATTTTGCCTCCAACCATCAATATTGAAACACCAGACCCTGAGTGTGATTTGGACTATGTCCCGAATCAAGCAAGGAAGGGCGAAATCAATGCAGCCATCAGCAATTCACTTGGATTCGGTGGACATAACGCAACGATTCTTTTCAAGAAATATCAATAAGTTTTGAAGGAAGAGCAGATCTTTTGGGATCTGCTCTTTTTTATGTTGAAGGGAAAAGGGATATATTGTGTCATCCGCCTTCATTAAATCATACGATGGTAAATAGAAGCGGAGGTGTATGGGGAAATGGGAGTCATTTCAACCAATGAATGGATGAGGAAGGATTTCAACCGGCCGATCCTAATGATGGAAAGACTTAAAAGCACTTTCAACGATACCCTTGATGCGGATATGATTTATCATCATTTATTGAAGCATGGCATGTATTCTCCGAATCAAAAAACTAAACTCACATGGGAAGACTTGCAAGAAAACGATGTATGGGAAAAAACACAAAGCTTGTTTACAGCTTATAAGAAGCTATGGGGAGGGCCAGATGTTCCCATATATATTTTCCCGCTCATGTCTACAGGGATGTGGAATAAAAAAGTTGAAACGAAGTCAGGGTTGGCCTTTAAAGATAAACTATTCCTTTTTTACGGAAAGGGGATAGCCGAAAAGGAAATGGAGGCCCTGTTGATTCATGAATACCATCATGTTTGCCGTCTGCATCATTTGAAAAAGGACCAAAAAGAATTCACTCTCCTTGATACGATGATCATGGAAGGACTGGCGGAAAGAACGGTGGGAAAATATTTAGGAACAAAATATTTAGCGAATTGGACTAAGTTATATCAGGAAGATAAACTACGAGAATATTGGAGAAAGCATTTAGAGGAAAAGCACACGATAAAACGTACAGATCCTCTTCATGATGTACTTCTGCTTGGGTCGAAAGGATATCCATATATGCTTGGATACTGTAGTGGCTATTACCTGGTGAAAAATTTTGAAAAACTCTCCGTGAAAAGATCATTCATTATTCAATCTGAAGAATTCTTATCAAAATAGAGCTAATATATACGTTCTTTTTTTCTTAATCTGTTTTCTAGAATAGGAATAAATTGTATGGTTACTGCCTATACTGATTGACAAACAGAAATTTGTTTAAGTGAGGGATGAATGATGCTATATCTTCATGATGTATGGGTTAACTGGTTTGAAGGAGAAGAAAACGGCTATAATATTTGTCATTTTCATGAATGGAGGAAAGATGACGGGATCGAACTACTAGATCAAGTTCCTTTGTTGAAAGTGTCATCAACATTGTTCCACTACATAGAAAACGACTTGTCAGAATTACCTAAGCCATTGCTGAATGATGTTTATCAAAAAGCATATGCAAGGAAAAATCATGAGCGAATTCAGCTTGACTATTGCTTTATCGTGACTGACGGAAATGGAATTTTAGCTGTTGATACGATAGGTTATCATATTCCGATTAGGAAAAGCAGAATAATTCCCCGGCAGGAACAAATTGTTTATGACATGATAGAAAACCATGATGAGATGGATTACACCTTTACTGAAAAACCTACATCTGAGAAAGAATATCATATTTTGTCGCCGTCTCCCTTATTCATGAACGGTTTGACAAGAAAAGAAAGACAGCTTAAGCAATTGCTATTCATGGCCATGGACCAATTATTCACGGCGAAAAACACTGCTGAAATCCGCTATTGGTACACAGAATGGGCCCCTGAGAAATATGAAAGCATTCAAGAAATGGATTTTCAGATAGCTTGGCTTGAGTTATATGAAGAAATGAAGGAAGGCTGGTCAGAGAAGCACCTTCAACTTTGTGAAAATCTTGTGAAGGGGCAGCCTTTTTTTGAAAAGCTTTGGCAAGTGGAGGCTGGCGATAGCCCATCGATTTTATGAACAAAAAAGACGATCCGTTAGGATATGATCTGACCCAATAAAGTTAGACATATAATTTAAGCAGCTTCTAAGACCTGAGTTCGGTATTCTATCGGACTCAGGTCTTTTAATTTTACCTTCATTCGTTTGTGGTTATAGTAATGAATATAATCATCTAATTCCTTTTCAAAGT
>NZ_JBFTMS010000023.1:0-126999 GCF_056397085.1 Peribacillus sp. 05N428
CTAGGGGAGACCCCGCAGGCGAAAGCCGAGGAGGCTCCCCGACCGCCCGCGGAAAGCGAGTGCCTGGAGTGGAAAATCAACGGCCAAATTGTACAACTCATAAAAAATAGACAAACTCGATTTTCATCGAGTTTGTCTACAGTCTGAAACACCTAGGCATTTAAAAATGCCTAGGTGTTTAAGGTTATGCTTTTTTTCTCATCCAGAGTGGGTATAGGATGATTCCGAATACATATAAGGCAATGCCAAGTATGAATGTATTCATATCGGCTGTACCTGTCTTGATGACCCAGATCGAGTAGATTAACGCCAAGATTGTAATAATGCCATCACGTATCCTTGAGCCTTTCATGATGTCATAGGTTTCCCCGGTCATCACCAGTTTCAATTGATACAGAACGGATGCAAGGTACGGGATCAAGTAAGCAAGTGTAGCGACGATCATCGAAAATTTATAAGCCTCCAAAATCGTACCTGAAATAGTGGAGAATAAGAATATCTGTGTCATGATATTTGTTATAGTCATAGAACGGACAGGTGTGCCATTTTTGTTTGCTTTCGCAAAATAGGCCGGGAACAAGTCCGATTTCGCTGCCTGGTAAGGAACTTCCGAGGCAACGACAATCCATCCGATCGTCGATCCCAATAAGGAAATGACGGCAAGAGCAGCCATTATATACGTGCCGCTTGAACCAACTACTGCTTGTAGTGCGTCAACAAGCGGTTTTTGTGATATTTTCAACTCGTCTTGTGATATGGCACCCATCGTCAATAAAGTAATGCCGATATAAATGGCAACAGCGATAAGTAAACCAAGAATCGTCGCTTTCTTTACATCATTTTGTGACTTGGCACGGTTTGAAAGCATGACGGCAGCTTCGATACCGATGAAGGCCCATAATGTTGAAATGGCAGCAGCGTTCACTTGATCTCCTAAAGAGATTGCAGTTCCCGCCTTATCATAAAATTCAGCTCCGTTTCCTAGATTGGAAGTATCGAAGATGAATATCGTGATAATGATGAAAAATAAGAATCCAAGCACTTTGGTAACTGTAGCAAAAAGATTCATTTTCCCAGCACTGTTAAAACTTCTTACCAAGATTGCTTGAATCCCCCAAAGGGCAGCGGAACATACCGCAAACGTTAATGCTTTACCTAGTTCAAGTTGAAACGAACCCGCTGTATAAATCACTTTTGGACTATGCATCACAGGGAAAAACGTTGATAGATAACCAGCAAATGAAATGATGACAGAAGCTGTCGCAGCCCAATTCGCAGCCCAATACCCCCAAGCCATGCTATACCCTGAAACTCTTCCTTTAACAGGAGATTTAAATAATGATTGGGCATAACTTTGCGGTCCAGCCTTCAAATCAGGTTTCCGGACTGCCAGGTTACCAAACACCAAAGCAATTAGAAAAACTCCAAGTCCAGTAACGATCCATGCAAATGTGGCCCCTAACGGACTGGATACCTGTGCTAATTGAGCAGGGAGCATGAAAATTCCGCCGCCGACCATATTTCCAATTACGAAAGTGGTCAAAATCAATAAACCCCATTTTTTATTTACCATTTATATCGAACCTTTCTTAAATACAAAGTGTGTGTTAATACCGACAACTTATACTAAAATAGTATATCTCAAATAGTTTAGTTTGGTAAAGTGGTAAATAAGTAAAATGTAAAAGGCGGACTAATCAGAAAATTTAAACACAGGATTGACAAAAGGATAAAATTGGATTATATTAGTAAATACCAAGTTAGTTGGTAAGAATAATACGGTTTGACACATTAAATCGTATTTTTCTATAACATTTGCCATTCCTGAATATTGCCGATTAGTCAACTAAAGGCACCCTTACATCTAATCTGTTAGATGGCGGGTGCCTTTTATTTTTTATAGGGAAGGGAGGGAATATGGAGTTCCTATTAACTGGTTATTCTTATACGGAAAGTTAAGTGATGAGGATATGATAGGTAAACCAAGTTCCCAAGAACACATTGAAAGTGGGAAGTGCACATGTGCTTGTCGTGCGAACCTTTTTAACATTAGGCATGAAACGAAGCTTTATTACCAGTAGTGAAGGGGAGATATTATGGAAAAGAAAGAAGAATTGAAAATCAGGCATATCATTTCAAGGTTGGAAGATCTGCAATATGGATCGGTTTTAATAACCGTACATGATGGTGAAATCACACAGGTCGATACCACGGAGAAGAAACGATTCCCATTAGTGAAGGGCCGTGCCGTTAAAGTTAGATGAATGACAGGCATTAAAGGAGCCTTCAATATGAAGGCTCTCAGATTGTAGACAAACTCGATTAAAATCGAGTTTGTCTATTTTTATGGCTTGTACAATTTGAACGTTGATTTCCACTACAGGCACTCGCTTTCCGCGGGCGGTCCGGGAGCCTCCTCGGCGCTCGTCGCGCCTGCGGGGTCTCCCTTGGACGCGCTTTTCCCGCAGGAGTCTCGTACCCTCCGTTCCAATCAACTTTGTTTAAAAATTCAGATGGGGCCCCCCTTTTGTCTACAAACTCAATATTAATTAAGATTGCCTACAATTTTTTGAGGGAGTGTAAAATATGAACGTTGATTTCCACTACAGGCACTCGTTTTCCACGGGCGGTCCGGGAGCCTCCTCGGCGCTCGTGGCGCCTGTGGGGTTTCCCTTGGACGTGCTTTTCCCGCAGGAGTCTCGTACCCTCCGTT
The DNA here is from genome assembly GCF_056397085.1 of Peribacillus sp. 05N428. Lineage (NCBI taxonomy): Bacteria > Bacillati > Bacillota > Bacilli > Caryophanales > Bacillaceae > Peribacillus > Peribacillus sp. 05N428. The sequence goes on from NZ_JBFTMS010000023.1 coordinate 2,714, forward strand.
CCAATCAACTTTGTTTAAAAATTCAGATTGGGAACCCTTTTGTCTACAAACTCGGAGCTTTCGGTATGAAGGCTCTTTTTTTATACAAAAATTTATTCAATTTGGAATTTCTAATAAGATTGTACTGCTTTTAACATGGTAGAATAAGTTAGGGTATAAGGGAGTTTTTTATAGGGGTTTAAATGATATCTAAGGGAGGAACAGGGAATAGATGACCATACAAACTATAGAACATGATATCTTGGCATTAGTTGAAACATTTAATGGGAGAATCGCATATAAAATTGAAAATGGTCTTGGTGACACGATTGGATATCACGAGAATGAATCCTTTCAATCAGCGAGTTTGATCAAAATACCAATGATCATCGAAGGTTATCGTCAAAGTGAACAAAAGAAAATCTATTTGAACCAACCAGTGACCATCCCGCCTAGTGAAGTGACTGGGGGATCTGGGGTCCTGCATGTCTTATCGAATAAGGTATTTTTGACCGTAGAGGATTTATTGACATTGATGATAACTGTTTCCGACAATACATCCACGAATATGATGATGAACCTGTTGGGCTTTGAAGAAATCAATCAATGCATCAAGGAACTTGGTTTGAAAAATACTGTCCTTGAACGAAAAATGCAGGATTTTAAGGCATTAAAAGAAGGGCGCGACAATACCATATCGGCAGAAGATACGATTACCTGCTTAAAAGCCATACATACAGGCAACTTTTTAACGAAAGAAAGCCGGGAAAAAATATTGCATGTATTTGACAACCAACAATTAAGGGATAAACTTCCATCGCTGATGGGCAGAGGAGTCAAGGTCGCAAGCAAAACGGGCGGAATTCGGGGAGTTGCCCATGATTGTGCAATCATTCGTTCAGAAACACAAACTGTTTATGCTGCAGTTCTTACTGAAGATATGAAATCAGAGGAAGAAAGCCGTCAAGTAATCAGTAAAATTGGGAAAATGATATATGATGATATGGTCGCAGAATAAACTGTCGATTGAGAAGAGAGGGAAGTCTTTCATGATTTCCCTCTCTTCGATCTTAGTTATATAGGAGTTAGTGGAATTGGATAAGAATATGAAGCGGGGAAAAATTTTGAAAAGGACGATGAAACTTTTTTGTGTAATAAGTGTCATTGCGGTACTGGGGTATTTTGGATTTTTGCACATGAAAATTCAGGAAAGCATTCGCCAGCAAATTCCGGAGAATGCCGATTACCTCATGATTCTTGGAGCAAGGGTCAAAGGTTCGGTTCCATCATTATCCTTACAATACAGGATTGATAAAGCTGCAGAATATTTATCGGCGAATAAACATACAGTGGTCATTGTATCTAGCGGCAAAGGACCGGGTGAAGATATATCGGAAGCAAAAGCAATGCAACAGGGGCTAATCGCCCAAGGAATTGAAGAAGCACGCATCATGATGGAAGACAAATCTACAACAACTCACGAAAATATTGTTTTCTCAAAAGAACTCATTCCTGATACAGCAACTTCAGGGTTAATCGTTAGCAATGACTTTCATATCTACCGGGCAGTCGAAATAGCAAAAAAAGAAGGCTTGGATATGAAGGGATTGCCGGCAAAGACACCAAAAGTGTCACTGTTGAAATCATATACCCGTGAATATCTGGCAATTACCAAATACTATTTGACCGGGTTGATTGGGAGGTAACTTCGAATTCTCTAAAAGGTGGGGTGCTTTCATTATTCGACTTCCACGACAACATTAGGAACTTGCCAAAAATCTTTCTCTTGATATAGCTCCTTAAGTGTCTTATAAACGGGATAACCGGTATAGGAAATCTCGACTCGATCATCAGCATCCACTTCTTCTACATCTATATCATCAACAAAACCAAGTTGATCATCAATTTCCATTAAATAATACCCGAGTGCCTCATACCCGCTATAGGCTACAATAACCTTACTGTCAAATCCGCTATTAGAAACTTTGTAATATTTCATTGAGTGACCTCCTTGTTGATAATTCTTTAAGTGAAAATCGTACTGTTTCTTATTACTCTGATATACCCATTAATTACTATCTGAATCATTAAATTGGATAAATAAAGAAAATAAGAAGGCAAAAAGAATGTGGACCATCTTTAAATAATCACTGGAAAATTTGCTATCTGCATCAATTCATGTTAATCTAATAAAGAATTGTTTTTGGTTGTGGAAGAGGATACTCGTTATTTTCCAAATGATTAAAAATAGTAATACAATGTGTGTTATGCACTAGGAGGCAACAACAATGGAACAAGGTACAGTTAAATGGTTTAATGCAGAAAAAGGTTTTGGATTTATCGAACGCGAAAACGGAGACGATGTATTCGTACATTTCTCAGCTATCCAAAGCGAAGGCTTCAAATCTTTAGACGAAGGTCAAAAAGTAACTTTCGAAGTTGAGCAAGGTGCACGTGGAGCTCAAGCTGCTAACGTTCAAAAAGCTTAATTTTAAAATTAAATCGTAACCTATATGAACAGACTTCCTCGATGGGAGTCTGTTTTTTATTGTGCTATAAAATGAAAGCAAAAAAAAATCCCACTCTGACTGAGTAGGTTTTTAGTGACTTGTCATTAAGCTTTTTTTAATTCTTCTTCAAAGAAAAAAGTAGTCGGATGTTCTTTAACAGTATAAGAATATCTCTTCATGTTTTTTACATATGCCCATTTATTAATGGTTACTGATTCATTAGTATCCTGAATGGTTACTGTTTCACCAGTATTATACTTATTGCTTTTCAATTTAGCCACCCTCTTTAATAATAGTATAACATATTTGGCAATGAAAGATGTGTTCAACATATTCCAATGATATATTGCGTATAAAAAACAGACTATGCATATGGCAATGAGCCTAATTATATTGAGTGTTGTATAGAGAAAGTTAATGGGTCATGTTTTAGGATGAACAAGGAGTGGATGTCACAATATGGGATTAAGCGGGGGCAGGCCAAGTTATAGTGAATGAACTTACTCGAAAGCAAGGAGTCGATATTACTACGGGCTTGTCTCCCTTTTTGGGCATGAAAAAACAGCCACATGTTCCCAGGTACAGCAGAAATCACGTGGCTGAAGATTTTCAAGTGATGGACGGGTCTTAAGGCCGGTTAATTAAAACGCCCAATCGCCATTACGGAAGACAGGTTCTGAAGTGCCGTCCTGTTTGATGCCGTCGATGTTCATTTTCTCCGATCCAATCATGAAATCGACATGTGTAAGGCTTTCATTCAGTCCATTTTCTGCAAGTTCTTCTGGACTCATGTTTTTTCCGCCTTCAATACAGAAAGCATAGGAGCTGCCGATAGCGAGATGGTTTGATGCATTTTCATCAAATAATGTGTTGAAGAATAAAACATTCGATTGGGAAATCGGTGAGTTGAATGGAACAAGCGCGACTTCACCAAGGTAGTGTGAACCTTCATCCGTTTCAACCAATTGCTTTAGGATTTCTTCCCCTTCTTCTGCTTTTACTTCAATGATCCGTCCTTCCTTAAACGTCACGGAAAAATTATTGATGATGTTTCCGCCGTAACTAAGGGGTTTTGTACTGGAAACGGTACCGTTAACGCCTGTTTTCAATGGAACTGTAAACACTTCTTCGGTTGGCATATTAGCCATGAATTCATGCCCCTGTACGTTAACGCTTCCTGCCCCGACCCAAAGATGTTTGTCGGGTAATTCGATTGTCAGATCGGTTCCAGGAGCCGTATAGTGCAATTTTTGGTAATGCTTATCATTTAAATAATCAACCTTTTCATGCAGGGTATCATCGTGTTTTTTCCAGGCTTCCACAGGATATTTCACATCAACACGAACTGCTTTGAAAATGGCTTCCCATAGCAGATCAACACGTTTTCCTTCTGCTTCTTCAGGGAATACTTTATCAGCCCAAGCCTTTGAAGGGACGGCAACTATGGACCAGCTCACTTTATCGGATTGCATATACTGACGCCACTTCTTCAGTGCTGTCCCGGATGCTTTTTGGTAGTTGGCAATCCTTTCAGGCTTTACACCTTTTAGTAAGTCAGGGCTGGAGGAGATGACGGATAGATAAGCAGCTCCGTTTTCTGCGAGTTCAATCGTTTCCTCTGCGCGCCACTTTGGATATTCGTGGAACACCTCATCCGGAGCCAATTCATATTTGGTACGTGAAACGATATCGTCATTCCAATTAACGATGACATTGCGCGCACCGTTTTCATATGCCTTTTTTACAATTAGACGCACAAGGTCAGCACCCTCTAATGTTGTGTTTACGACCAAGGTTTGATCTTGTTGGATGTTTACGCCGACTTTTACGGCAAGTTCTGCATATTTTTCTAAATTCGTTTGAAAATCACTCATCATTTAAAACTCCTTTTCCATTTTCTACGTTTTCAATTGTACTTTTTGTCATATAAAAAAGAAACTTTTTACATCGTTTGTGAAAACTACTCGAATACGAAGGAGTTCATTATAACCGGCAGGGAGCTGCTTCAGCAGCTATTTTGTCTATCTTGCATTTTACCAAAACTAAAGAAGGAAAGACTATTGAAAAGGTTTGAATAGTTGAATAATTTGATGATTTGGTGCAGTGAATCAATGGACTGAAAGAAAGAGGGCCTCTTTGAGACCCTCTTTCTTAATAGTCAGTAAATCATTTACCCAAATTAATCCAGACACTTTTCACTTCAGAATAGTTGTCCAGTGCATAAGATCCCATTTCACGTCCGATTCCGGATTGTTTGTAGCCGCCGAACGGAGAAGCTGCGTCGAACGCGTTATAACAGTTCACCCATACGGTACCGGCACGGAGTTTTCCTGCAACATAATGGGCATTGGCTATATCGCTTGTCCATAAGCCGGCAGCCAAACCATATTCACTGGCATTTGCACGGTGAATGACATCATCTAAATCTTCGAATGGCATTGCCGCTATGACCGGTCCGAAAATCTCTTCTTTAGCAATCGTCATATCCTCTTCAACACCAGCGAATATAGTAGGAGAAACAAAGTAGCCTTGTTCACCCGGTTTATTTCCGCCGACAAGAACTTCCGCACCCTCGTTTTTCCCTTTTTCAATATAGCCCATTACCCGATTTTGCTGCTCTTCGGAAACAAGCGGTCCAATTTGTGTACTTGGATCTAGGCCTATCCCTTGTTTGATGTTTTTTGCATGGCTGGCCATATCGGCAACAACATTATCATAATGTTTCTTTTGGATATAAACCCTTGAACCGGCACAGCATACCTGGCCTTGGTTAAACATGACCCCATTCAAAGCTCCAGGAATGGCTTTTGAGAAATCCGCATCAGGCAGGATGATGTTTGGCGATTTCCCTCCAAGTTCCAATGTGACCCGTTTCAATGAATATGAAGCGGAACGCATGATCAATTTTCCAACTTCGGTCGAACCGGTAAATGCAATTTTATTTACTTGCGGATGGTCGACAAGCGCTTGTCCAGCGGTTTCACCAAAACCGGGAACGATATTGACGACCCCATCAGGGAAACCGGCTTCAGCCAATAATTCAGCCAGGTAAAGAGCGGAAAGCGGTGTTTGCTCAGCGGGCTTTAATATGACCGTACAACCTGTAGCAAGTGCCGCTCCCAGTTTCCACATCGCCATAAGAAGCGGAAAGTTCCAAGGGATGATTTGGCCGACAACACCAACAGCCTCGTGTTTTGTGTAGTTAAAGTAATTTCCGCTTACCGGGATGGTCTGTCCAACAATCTTGGTGGACCAGCCAGCAAAATATCTCATATGTTCAATTGCTAAAGGAATGTCGGCATTTGTAGTTTCACTGATTGGTTTCCCATTATCCAACGTTTCCAATTGAGCAAGTTCAGTTTTATTTTCTTCCATTAAATCTGCTAGTTTATACATCAGTCTACTGCGTGCAGCTGCGCTCATTCTTGACCAAGGACCTTCATCGAATGCTTTGCGTGCAGCTTTGACGGCTAAGTCGATATCTTCTTTATCAGCTTCATAAACATCGGCAAGTTTTTGTCCTGTAGCAGGATTAGGAGTGGAGAAGGTTTTTTTTGAAGCACTTTCTACAAACTGACCATTAATATAAAGCTTTTTTGGTCCTGTTAAAAATTTTTGCAGCTTTCCACTTACTTCTAACGTTAGATTTGTCATTAATTACCCTCCTGAATAAAATGTTTATCTTGGGCAAAACATGATGACTTATTGTTAACGCTATGATTGCCAATTTTTATGATAAATGAAAAAAAGGGAATATTCAATCTATAACATTCGACAGAATATCCAAGATTTCTTCATCTATTAAAAAAATGTAGTATTATTTTGTCATGACATGTGTAATTACTATAGCAAAAATGAAAGTTAATAGTTAAAATGAAAAAGGATAAAATAACAAGAAGGTCTAAAGTTCTTCAGGAGGAATATATGGGAAATAATACGAAAATGATATCGCAGCGTAAGTTACTTGGTGTTGCGGGTCTTGGTTGGATGTTCGATGCACTTGATGTCGGTATGCTTTCTTTCATCATTGTTGCATTAAAGCAGGATTGGAACTTAACCAGTGAGCAGGTTGGCTGGATTGGGAGCATAAACTCCATAGGAATGGCTGTTGGCGCGGTATTCTTTGGTGCGATGGCCGACAGGGTCGGACGAAAGAATGTCTTTATCATTACATTATTATTGTTTTCGATCGCAAGCGGCCTGTCTGCAGCAGTCAGTACACTCAGCCTGTTCTTGATATTGCGTTTTTTGATTGGAATGGGACTTGGGGGAGAACTCCCGGTTGCCTCGACATTGGTCTCTGAAAGTGTTGAAGCGAGTAAAAGGGGAAGGGTCGTCGTCCTTCTTGAAAGCTTTTGGGCGGTTGGCTGGATTTTGGCAGCACTCATATCCTATTTCATCATACCGGCTTATGGTTGGCGGGTTGCATTATTATTGAGCGCAGTTCCAGCTTTATATGCGCTGTATCTGCGCTTGAAACTGCCGGATTCACCAAAGTATACGGAACTTGAAAAAAAGCAAAGACCATCTGTATTAAGCAATATGAAAAGTGTCTGGAAAAAGGAATACTCCCGTCAGACACTTGTATTGTGGATTCTATGGTTTTGCGTGGTCTTTTCCTATTATGGGATGTTTTTATGGCTGCCAAGTGTTATGGTCCTTAAAGGCTTCAGCATGATTCAAAGCTTTGAATATGTTTTGATCATGACGCTTGCACAGCTTCCGGGCTATTTTTCAGCTGCATGGCTGATAGAGAAGATGGGACGTAAATTCGTTTTGATCACATACTTAATTGGAACGGCCGTCAGTGCCTTTTTCTTTGGATCGGCAGAGGGGCTGGCACTGCTGATAGTTTCCGGAATGTTCCTCTCTTTCTTCAACCTAGGGGCATGGGGTGCACTTTATGCGTATACACCTGAGCAGTATCCAACATCCGTTCGCGGTACAGGGGCTGGGTTAGCTGCAGGGATCGGGAGAATTGGCGGTGTTCTGGGACCTTTGCTTGTAGGGTATCTAGTTGCCGCAGACACACCGATTTCATCGATTTTCACCATTTTTACAATTGCTATTTTAGTGGGGGCAGTTGCCGTGGCTTTTGGGAAGGAAACAAAGAATACCGTTTTGACATAAACAAAGGATGGGGACTGCATGCAGTCTCCATCCTTTTGTTATTTAAAGTCTTTTATTATTTTTAAAAGGGATTCGGAGGCAGTCTTCGGATTATTTGCATTCATGATGGCCGATACGACTGCGGTACCTGATAGTCCGCTATCAGAAAGAGCGGAAATGTTATCGGCAGTGATACCCCCGATGGCTACTGCGGGAATGGATACGCCGCGGCAAATTCCCCCCAGATCCTCAAGTGCCATTAGGGTTGCATCTTGTTTGGTCTTGGTGGGGAAAACGGAACCTACTCCGATATAATCGGCTCCATTTCGTTCGGCTTCGAGAGCTTCTTCAAGAGTGGAGACAGATACACCGACAATCATATCTTCAGGAACCATTTTTTTGACGACAGGCAGTGGGAGGTCATCTTGTCCAATATGAATTCCGTCCGCTCCAACCGCAAGTGCTATATCCACCCGGTCATTGATGATAAGGGGAATGGAAAGCTCATTCAATAACTGTTTTAATGCAGATGCTTTTTTATAAAAGGAGAGGGAGGAATTGTTTTTCTCTCTAAGTTGTACGATCGAGACTCCTCCTGAAACCGATTCTGCAATGATTTTGGTCAATTCTTCTATTGCTATGGACTCTTCCGTAACTAAATACAGGCTTAAATCAATTTGCGACTTCTTCACTTAGTTTCACCTCATGCATCCAGATTTCCTTATCCATTCTTGATATGGCATCGATTAATCGCACACGGAAAGTACCTGTTCCTTCATCCTTTTGAAGGGTTGAGGCTGCCAGTTCCCCTGATATGCTCATTGTTGATATACCGGCAATTGCGGCAGAATAGAAATCATCGGTGACTCCGGAAAAAGTTCCGATAAGAGCAGTGGACATGCATCCGGTACCTGTAACATTAGTTAAAAGGAGGTTCCCGTTATCGATGATGGACGTATGTTTTCCATCGCTGACCGCATCCTTAGCTCCGCTGACCACGATGATGCTATTCAATTCATTTGCCGCTTGTGCAGCCAGCTCGGCATTGCTAATCGCAAGTTCCCCCGAATCCACTCCGCGTGTAACGGTATCCCCACCCATCATTGACAGGATTTCACTCGCATTTCCGCGAATGATTTGGAAAGTAACCTTACTTAGGAGCTCTTTGACTTGCTCTGTACGATAGGAGGTGGCACCAACTCCCACCGGGTCCAAAATGACCGGGATGTCCAGGGCATTTGCCGTTTTACCGGCAATCTCCATTGCTTCCAAGGCTTTATCATCGATCGTACCGAAATTCAGGACCAATGCATTTGCTAATTTGACCATATCCGCCACTTCTCTTGGGCTCGATGTCATTACTGGTGAACCTCCGATGGCAAGGGTGGCATTTGCACAGTCATTGACCGTAACAAAGTTTGTGATTTGGTGAACGAGTGGTTTCCTTTCTCTTACCTTCATAAATAAATCGGCTGAAGAAATCTTCATAACAAGTCACTCCGTTCTTTTTTTGAATATGAATGAAAATGATGGACAGGTCCATGACCTTTACCGATTGAAAAGCTATTGCTTATCGCTTCGGAAATATAGGTCTTGGCTTGTTCGATCGAGACTTGCAATGGCAGTCCATTTGCCAGGTTAGATGTAATGGCGGATGATAGGGTGCAGCCCGTACCATGAGTGTTTTTGGTATGAATGCGCTCTCCCTTGATCCAGTGGAAGTCAGTACCATCATAAAAAAGATCATTTGGATTTCCTGCTGCATGGCCGCCTTTAAGTAAAACGGCTTTGGGACCCATTTCTTGTATCGAAATGCATGCCCTGTAGAAATCTTGTTTCGTCCGAATCGGGAAGCCAGTAAGTACTTCCGCTTCTGGTACATTGGGTGTTACAAGAGTTGCAAGCGGAAGCAATTCCGTTTTTAAGGCAGAGACGGCCTTTTCGTCGAGCAAATGGTGGCCGCTTTTGGAAATCATGACAGGGTCAAGGATAACGATGGCAGGCATGAAGGTTTTAAGGGACGCAGCGACCGTTTCCACGATTTCTTTAGATCCAAGCATGCCTATTTTTACTGCATCGACAGGAATATCTTCAAAGATAGCTGCAATTTGATCCGATATGATAGCTGTTTCAATGGGCTGTACAGAACGGACTTCCATTGTGTTTTGGGCGGTTACGGCTGTGATGGCAGACATTCCAAATACACCATGTGCAGAAAATGTTTTTAAATCCGCTTGTATTCCAGCACCGCCCCCTGAATCAGAGCCTGCGATCGTTAATGCTGTTTTCATAAAAAAACCCCTTCATATAATTATTTTTTAGCAGTATTTTAAGTAATATGAAAGCTAAAATCGCCCCTGCGAATGAACTGAACATAAAAGCCGGTAAAAAACCAAAAAGAGCAGCTTTTTCTCCCAATAGGAGGGTTGCAAGCGGATAACAGGCCAGGGAACCGAGAATGCCGGTCCCGATCACTTCCCCTAAACAGGCGAATTTTAAGCTTTGTGTTTTTCGATAAAGGATGGCGGCCAAAAGTGCACCAATCATGCTGCCGGGAAAGGCGAAAATTGAACCGGTACCAGACATGTTTCTAATGATGGAAACTAAAAAAGCTTGTGTCACAGCATATGTAGGCCCCAATAGAACCGCCGTCAGGACATTTGCCAGATGTTGAATAGGAAAGATTTTTGCAAATCCTGCAGGGATGAAAATAAATGAACTGGTCAGCGTCGTTAAAGCCGTGATCATGGCTGTCAATGTCAGTTTCTTGATAGGATTCATCCTCATGTCAACCACCTACAGAGGCCAATCCTGCTCATTTTGAACCATGTCCCAGAATAAATATTCATATCGGGAAGTAACCAAAAAGTGCTTTTCTAATCTAAGAAGTTCCTTTTCAGGCATGCCTTCCGTCAATTCTTCCAACAAAGTGATCAGCCACTTGTGTGCTTCCCCGAATTCAGGAGATGAATAGGACCTTATCCAATCTGCGTAGCGATTGTTTTCCAGTGCTGCTCCATTTTGTTCTTTTAATAGCAAACCGATTTCATAATAATCCCAAGCGCAGGGCAGGAGACAGGCGATCAAGTCTGCCAAAGTCCCATGCTGAGCTGCATTTAGCATGTAACCTGTATAGGCTAGAGTGGTTGGAGTAGGTTCTGTACTTTCCAATTCCTTGGAGCTGATCCCGAATTCGGAAGCATAATGCCGATGAATATCCATTTCCACTTGAAGGGTTTCATTTAAAATGCTCGCAAATTTTGCCATGGTTTCGATGTTATGGGCTTTGATGACACCTAAAGCAAAGAGCTTGGAATAATCCATGAGATAGACATAGTCCTGCTTCAGGTAATAGGCAAATTTCTTTTCAGGAAGTGTACCGTTTCCAATTGCCTGGACAAAGGGATGTGAATGGTTCCTTTTCCAAATCTCTTTTGCCCGTGCATGCAGTCTATCACTGAATGTTTCTAATTTTGTATTCTCCATTGTTCATCCTCCTATAGAATGGCTCCTTTTGTTGAATAAAAAACCCCGTTCCTGAATACGGAACGGGGTAGATGGATATAGTCTGTAAAATGGACGATATCATCCACTTCCCTCCGCCGGTATGAGCCGGTTCAGGTTCAAAGGGTCCGGAACTAATTCCATCTCAGTCTTAAAAAAGACTCCCCTAGTGGTGTGAATTGTATGTAATTACTGACATCATATCAGAAAGACAAGAAAATGCAACCCGTATTTGAAAGAGGAATCACTTTATGTCCAGGAAAAAAGGGAGAACCAGGTAATTGACTTTTGAAGATTATTAGGTTAGAATCATTTCTACATCATTATATATCGAATTCTTATCCAGAGAGGTGGAGGGACTTGGCCCTAAGAAACCTCGGCAGCGGACCCGTTTAGGGAACTGTGCTAAATCCAACAAGCATATGCTTGGAAGATAAGAAGAGCCGTACGGACACTGTCAGCCTCTTCTTAAATTAGAAGGGGCTTTTATTTTTGGGAAATAACGTTTAGTGACATACTAGAAAAGGTATATATAATTTGGTGAAATCAAACAAGTTGATAAAGTTTAGCTAACTAGAAGCAGGCACTAGGACGACTGGGAAAGGAGCCATTTACATGGCAGAATTATTTAAGAGGATTGAACAGAGGAAGGCAAAACTCATTGAAGAGCTATTGGCCAATGGAGTATACAAAACCTCTGATGAAAGGCACCTTTATGATGCCCCATTAAAAGTACTTGAAGATGAATATAAGATTGTTATAAATAGACCTAATAACGAGTCACCTTCTGAATGGATGACATAGTAAACGGAATACAATATTTGGATTTTTGGATAAGGGATATGATGTAAGCATTCGCAGTCTACACTAGTGGATGCTTTTTTTGCGTTTATTAGAAAACGACACAAATTATACATAATTAAATAACAAAATAGGTGTTTTGTCACATTTGACCTATAAAATAACACATTTAATTTCTGAAAAATAGTTGATTTTAACTAGTGGTTTCATTATGATGAAAGTGTAAAAATATTGAATAAATGGGAGGTGACTATGATGCCTTGCCGTAAGGTAACTATAGAAAAAGTAGAAGAGAAGAGACAGGAAATGATAAAGTTGGGAGCGATTTACGGCTTAACAAGTCTGCTGACTGTACAAGCCAGTCAAGAATTGGATACGCTATTGAATACGTTAGCAAGTAAAAGAGATTCTGAATATTTTTCCCTTCAAGAAGCATATAGGTATTTTTAAATTAGCAATTCGACCTGTATTAATCTGAAAAAGCTACTGCTCAAGGCAATAGCTCTAAAGAATTATATATTAAATATCGACACGTTTACCTAGAATGATCAAATCCCGCTCAATGCCATCCATCTCGGCAACTTGAGGTAAATGTGCCCATTCTTCAAACCCGAATTTGGAAAAAAGCTTAAGGCTTGGTGTATTATGGGCGAAAATGAAACCCAATAAAGTCTTAACGCCTAATTTTGGACTCAATTCAATTGCCTTTCGAATCGAAATTTGTCCAATTCCTTTTCCCCGGAAATAATCATCAATGTAAATACTGATTTCGGCAGTGGAATTATATGCCGGTCGGCCATAAAAGGATTGAAAGCTCATCCATCCAGCGGTTTTCCCTTCTATAGTAATGATATATAGCGGTCTACTTTCTGAATGATGTTCCTCAAACCATTTAACCCTCGATTGGACGGATACAGGTTCCGTATCTGCCGTGACCATTCTTGAAGCAATTGTCGAATTATATATTTCAACAATTCTGGGTAGATCAGATAGTTCTGCCTCTCTAAACTCTATGTGTTCTTCCATGATTTAAACTCCTAACTATCATTTATTCAATCTCCAGAATGAAGGGTAATCCCGTTTCCATTGAAAGTTTTATATTATCATACACTCTTTATTCTTTATCTGACAATTCTTTTTTATGTTAGTACTGCAGATTTTTTGGGTATGAAAAAGATTAAATACTTCTAGTAAAAAGACAAGAGGAGAACCAAATGAAAAAATTGGCAGGTATATTGATTATCGTACTGGTTATATGTTTTGCTGCATATGAATTTCAGGCCTCGGAGTCGGAAGATGTGCAAAGGGTCATGGCTTTTGGAGATTCATTAACCTATGGAAAAGGGGATAAGGACGGGGAAGGATATATAGATGGCCTTGAGGATGAATTGAATAATCCGCAATCGGAGCAAAAAGTGAGTTTTTGGAATTACGGTATTAAAGGCCAGGAAACGGATGGGGTGATGAAACAGCTAGATGATTACCGCATTAAAACGAAACTTGATGAAGCCGATACTTTCATTGTTTTTATTGGAACGAATGACTTGATCAATAGTAATGGCGGGAACTTGGAGAAAATAAGTGACCGAAAAATCAATGAGGGTAAACGGGAATATATCAACCATCTGAAAAAAATTACATCAACACTGATAGAGGCAAACGATAAAGCGGATATTCTGGTAGTAGGACTATATAACCCAATTAAAGACAATCAAAAACTTGAAAAGCACATTCGCGATTATAACGAGTCAATAAAGGGATTAGCCGATAAAGGTGAACGGATGTTATTCATTCCTACAAATGATCTTTTTGAAGATGAAAAGAAAACAAAGTATTTCAGTGATAAGTTACATCCGAATGAAAAAGGGTATCAGCTCATTGCGAATCGGGTTTTGGAAAGTTATGACTTCAAATGAAACCAAACATGCACAGAAAGGCTTTCTGTGCATGTTTGCCTGCTAAGTTGCTAGGTAGTTGATATCGCTTAGTTGAGGGAACTGTAAGTCATGGAGCTGCTTGTATCGGCCGTTGTTTTGCATTAACTGGTCATGTGTTCCTTTTTCAAGAACCTGCCCTTTTTCCATAACGATGATTTGATCGGCGTCATGAATGGTCGATAAACGATGTGCAATGACTATTGAAGTCCGTTTTTTCATTAAACGTGACAAGGCTTGCTGGATCAAATGTTCAGATTCTGTATCCAAGGCCGCCGTTGCTTCATCGAGAATGATGATTTGCGGATTTTTCAAAAGTGCCCTGGCAATGGCAATGCGCTGTTTTTGTCCGCCTGAAAGCTTGACTCCGCGCTCCCCGATCTGAGAATCATAACCATCAGGAAAGGCACTGATAAAGTCATGCGCATTTGCAGCTTTGGCGGATTCGATGATTTCATCATCTGTAGCATTAAGTTTGCCATATACGATGTTATCACGGATAGAACCATTGAATAGAATGATATCCTGAGAAACAATTCCCATTTGTCCCCGTAATGATTTCAGTGACACATCTTTGATATTATGTCCATCCATTTTAATCGTTCCATTTTGCGGATCATAAAATCGGATCAGTAGGCTCGTGATGGTCGATTTTCTTTGCGCCGGAGGAGCCGACCAAAGCGGTTACTTGACCAGCTTTCATGGTCAGATTTAGATTGCCGAGAACAGGAACAGTCTCATCATAAGCAAAATCAACACTTTTAAACTCAATTTTCTTTTTTATGGCAGGGAGTTCTATGGCATTTCCCTTGTCACTTATTTCAGGTTGGGTTTCCAATATTTCAGTTATCCGCTCAAAGGCGGCGGCTGATTGCTGGACAATGCTGATTACCCGGCTAAAATTGCGAACGGGACTCTGCAGCAACCTCAAATAGGCTAGAAAGGCCACGATTAATCCTATTGTGAATTCACCTTCCATCACTTGCCAAGCACCGAACACAATGACTGCTACAAGACCGATATTGTTCAATAAATCAATAATCGGCCCGAACATGGAACGCAGCCGAACGGACTTAAGGTTTGCAGTCATATTTTCCTGATTACGCTCCGCAAACCGTCTTGATTCGAATTCTTCATTTGTAAAAGATTGAATGAGCCGCATTCCTGAAATCGAATCCTGTAACTGGTTGCTGACATCTCCTGCGGAACTTTGCACAGACATAAATGACATCCTGATGCGTTTCCCGAATACCCTTGTGATATAGAACATGAAAGGGAATGTAATTAGAAGGACAATGGTAAGCTTCCAGTTAATGAAAAGCATATATACCGCTACGGCAATGAAGGTCACCGTGTCAGTCAACACTTGAAGCATGCTCGAAGAGATGAGCTGCTGCAGTAAATTGACATCATTGGTCAACCGCGACATTAAGTCACCAGTCCGGTTTTTATCAAAGAATTTCATATCCAGTGTTTGAATATGTTCATACATGCTATTACGTATATCCATGATGGCCTTTTGACCGACCTTGGAAACGATATAGCTGTTAAAGTAGTTCAGTATAGCCAATAAGATTGCAGCACAAAGAATTCCTGCACCAATCCAGATCAACGAGTCATATCTTTTTTCGGGAATGATTTTATCAATCGTAAACTGTGTCAATTGGGGGATGGAGAACTCAAGCAATGAAATGAAAAGCATGATACATAAAACCAAAGAGCAAAACTTCCATTTCGATGGGACCCGGTTGAACATTTGTTTAAGCATCAACCATATGCTTCCTTTTGAGGGTATTGCATGTATTGCACTGCGCCCTTTGTGGCTGAATGGAATATGTCCTCCACTCATAACGATCACTCCTATTTTACTGTCCTAGATGATTTTTGCCTTTATGACTATCATAGAGCTTTTCGAAAAATAGACAACTTTTAATCGGTTCGTTCTGTCAAAAAGTATTATTATTTTACACTTTCCTATAGGACATGGAATAATTAAAGGAGATTAGCGAGGCTGATAAGAGGAGGTGCTAAAATGAATGAAAATGAAAAAATCAGGGAAGAACTTTTAAATGCGGTCAACGGACTATCGGATGAACAGCTGAACGCCCAACCTGAAACAGGAAGATGGAGCATCATCCAGGTTTTGGATCATTTATATTTAATGGAGAGCGCCATAACAAAGAGCATTTCCGATAAATTGAAGAGCGATGAAAGCATTGCTGCTGTGGATAAACCGATAGAACTTACGTTAAATCGTGAAGTGAAGGTCGAGGCCCCGCCATTTGTCACTCCGTCGGAATCATACCAAACTTTGAGTGAAGTTAAGGAGAAGTTGTCCGAATCCCGAAAAGCTTTTGTACATGTCGTTGACCATGCAAAGGAAATTGATCTCGAACAAAAGTCTTTTCCGCATCCTTTGTTCAAAGATTTAAGCCTGAAGCAATGGATTCCGTTCGTGGGACTGCATGAAAAACGGCATTTATTGCAAATTGAAGAATTAAAAGCAAAGTTATAATAGAAGAAAAACTCATCCGTCTTTGGTTGAGTTTTTCATTTTAGACAGATATTTTCGTAAAGGGAAGGATTTTTTAAGTGAAAGCCACTTGGGTAAGGACATGTTTGGTATTGGGCTTTTTCGGATTGCTGCTGTGGCTCTTGTTCAAGTATATGCTTCCGCCTGATCTAGACGAAATCGAACTGACTGACGAGCTGAATCCGATCGTCGCCGAAAAAAAAGACGAGCTCATTCAACTGGCTAAGGACAAAGGCATCCCGGTAATCATTACGGCCGGATTCCGGTCTTTAGCCGAGCAAAATGAACTCTATGAAAAGGGCCGATCAGACCCGGGCAACATCGTAACGAATGCAAGAGGTGGCGAGTCGCTGCATAATTTCGGTTTGGCGATAGATTTTGCCCTCCTTAACAAAGAAGGCGAGGCCATTTGGGATATGAGTTATGACGGTAACGATAATGGAAAGTCGGATTGGATGGAAGTCGTTACAATCGCTAAAGGGTTAGGTTTCGATTGGGGAGGGGATTGGGCAGGGTTCAAGGATTATCCGCATTTACAAATGACATTTGGCTTAAGTCTGCATGAGCTGCAGCAAGGCAAGCAGCCAAAAGGGCAGTGAAAGTGGTTGGCTTCATTATAAGCCGCATAATTTTGACTAATAGCAGGAAAATAAGCATGTGAATTGCTTTACAGGTAAGAATTCGATAAAGTGAACTAGTGAGAAATCAGACATAAAGGAGTGCAGTCACCATGGAAGAAACAAAAAATTGCCGGGACTCTTTGGTCATAAAAACAAGCCTTGTCCTCCCGCCGGATACAAATAATATTGGTACGATGTTCGGAGGCAAATTAATGGCATACATTGATGATGTAGCGGCTATATCAGCCATGCGTCATGCGCGAAGCAACGTCGTTACGGCATCAACTGATTCCGTAGATTTCCTGCACCCTATTCACGAAGGAAATGCAGTTTGCCTTGAAAGCTTCGTGACTTATACGGGCAGAACATCAATGGAAATCATCGTAAAGGTGATTGCAGAGGATTTAGTTACAGGAGCCCGAAATTTATGCGTCATTTCCTTCCTGACATTTGTTGCCATTAATGAAGAAGGTAAACCAATTCCTGTTCCGCGTTTGGTTCCGGAAACGGAGATGGAAATGAATTTAAATGAATCAGCAAAACAACGGGCCCAAATAAGGAAAAAAAGAAGGGAAGATACACAGTTCATTGCAAGTACTTTCGGTGTGAAACTGCCTTGGACCGATCAATCAAATCCAGGATTATATAAATAAGATAGGCATCCCTTCAGCCGTTCTTATTGATGATCGAGACATTAAGTGAAAAGACGCTTGGATAAATCCAAGCGTCTTTTTTATGGTACCTTGTTAGGTCTTTTAGTCATCGCTTGCTAAAATACCAAAGAAGCGCAAGATGTTAATGAATAGGTTAATGAAATCAAGATATAGATTCAAAGCCATGAGCGGTACTTCTTCGGCTGTTACCCCGTAATGCTTCATTCGATTGAAATCATATAAAATATAACCGCTGAAAACTAAAATCCCTATAAATGAAAAGACCAGCATGGCTGTAGAGCTTAATGGAAAGAAAATGTTGAAAATGCTAATGACGACTAAAGCTAGCAAGGCCGCAAATAACATTCCCCCCAAGAATGAAAGGTCCCTTTTGGTGGTTGTGGCATAAACCGCCAGTCCTCCAAATACGACTGTTGTCGTAACACCTGCCAAGATCACCACATTTGCCCCGGCAGCGGCTAGGTAGTGGGCAATGATCGGATAGGTTGTAATTCCAGAAATCAACGTGAAAATATACAAAAATGTGTAACCGATGGCTTTTTTCCTTCGCAATATGAATGCTCCAATCAACATGGCGATCTCAAGTATCGCCAAGGGAAGAAACAAGGATGGCGGAACAAGAGTGCCGAGAGCCATACCTAAAACGGAAACGGCAAGAGATAAAGCGAACGTCCGCATGACGGACGGCATATATGTTTGTACAGTTTGTGAATACATTCAATCACCCCATCATTTATTTTCTACCGTTTTCTACGAATCTGTTTTAAAAAGGTTTCATTGCATACAATGAAAATTTGGTGTTTTTTTAAAAGTATTGAAATATATATGAAGTAATTACCTTTTCTATGATATTCTTACAAATATACTAATTTTTCTGAAATATTAAAATACTTTAAACGGAACCATTCCGCGGTAAGTAAAACGATAAGCTCAATAAATAGGCATAAACTTCAAAAAAAGCTATCTCGAAATAATAAATTCGAAATTATTGATTCTATATATTTAATCGGACTTCAAAACTTTACTGTATAACAGTTATAAAGGAAACGTTTTTATGTTGCAGAAAATTATTCCTGAAGTTATAAAATATGAAAAAAATGTGATTATTTTCTATAAAAACTATTGTATAATTGTAAAAAAATGATTAAAATTTTAAATAATTATCAGAAGATTAATTATTTTCCCGATAAAATAGTTTAGGGGGAGCAAGGATGAAGAAAGCTATTTTGCAAATAGAAAACCTAACTACCTCATTTCGAATCGGTAACAAATATCATGCAGCGGTGGATGATGTTTCGTTTACGGTGAATGAAAATGAAATTGTAGCAGTTGTTGGAGAATCAGGATGTGGAAAGAGTGCATTGGCCTTATCCATCATGCAATTACATAATAAGCAGAGAACGAAATCCGAAGGAAACATCAATTATAAAGGCCAAAATCTTCTAAAGTTGAATGATGTGCAAATGAATAAAGTCCGTGGTAAGGAATTGGGTATGATATTCCAGGAACCTTTAACGGCTTTGAACCCGCTCATGACCATTGGAAAACAGATCGAGGAGAATCTTGATTACCATACAGAACTCTCCAGTGCTGAAAAAAAGAACAGGACGATCGAACTTTTGACACAAGTGGGAATTCCATACCCTGAACGGACGTACAAGCAATATCCGCATGAGCTCTCGGGCGGAATGCGGCAAAGGGCAATGATCTCGATTGCCATTGCTTGCAACCCTGCACTGGTCATCGCCGATGAACCCACGACGGCATTGGATGTTACGATCCAAGCGCAAATACTTGATCTGCTGAAGGATATCCAAAGCAGGACAAAAATGGGGATCATCTTAATTACACATGATCTGAGCGTAGTAGCAGAGGTCGCTGACAGGATCGTTGTCATGTATGCAGGTCAGGTAGTGGAAACGGGAAGTGTTAAAGAGATATTCAACAATCCGCTGCATCCATATACAAGGTCGTTATTGAATTCGATTCCTTCGGCCGCAAACGAGAAAAACCGTTTGCATGTCATCGAGGGAATCGTTCCATCGATAGCCAAAATGGATCGGATCGGATGCCGCTTCCAAGATAGGATTCCTTGGATACCAAAACATGCGCATGAAGAGACACCCCGGCTTCACGAAGTGGGCAACGGTCATTTTGTCCGCTGTACCTGCTATAAAGCATTCTATTTTCAAGTAGAAGGAGATGCATCGGCTCATGACATTACTAAAATTAGATAATTTAAAAGTGCATTTTCCAATAAGGGGCGGTTTTTTTCGAAGGGTGGTCGATCATGTAAAGGCCGTGGACGGTGTTTCCTTTGAGTTGCAGCAAGGGGAAACATATGGTTTGGTCGGGGAATCCGGAAGCGGCAAGTCCACGACAGGCAAGGCAGTGGTCAAACTGAATGAGGTGACATCCGGACAAATCCTGTTTGAAGGCAGGGATTTGGCATCTTTAAGTAGAAGAGAAATTAAACCGTTCAGAAAAGATATCCAAATGATTTTCCAAGACCCGTATTCATCATTGAATCCCAAGAAGAGGGTACTTGACATAATTGCCGAACCGCTGAGGAACTTCGAACGGTTATCCCCTTCAGAGGAAAAGAAAATCGTACAGGACTTCTTGGACAAAGTCGGACTGAGTCCGGAATCGATCCACAAGTATCCTCATGAATTTTCTGGAGGGCAGCGCCAGCGAATCGGGATTGCCCGATCATTGACATTGAAGCCTAAACTGATCATTGCGGATGAACCGGTGTCAGCACTGGATGTTTCCGTTCAGGCACAAGTGTTGAATTTTCTTCAGGATCTCCAACAGGAGTTCAATTTGACTTATTTATTTGTCGGGCATGATTTAGGTGTAATCCGGCATATGTGTGACCGGATGGGTGTTATGTATCGTGGTAGATTGGTAGAGGAAGGAAAAAGCGAGGAAATCTATGAAAATCCCCAACATATATACACGAAGCGCCTGATTGCCGCCATTCCTGATTTAGAGCCGGAAGTTCGTGAAGATAAAGTGCAGCTTAGAAAAAAACTCACCTCGGAATATGAGTCTACCTACTCAAAATATTTCGATGAGAATGGACGTGCTTACGATTTGAAGCCGATCTCATCGACACATAGAGTCGCATTACAATAAGGAGGTGGAAGGAATATGTGGAAATTTATCCTAAGACGATTATTAGTTATGATCCCGCAGCTCTTTTTATTGAGCATCATCGTTTTCATGATGGCAAAGGCAATGCCAGGGGATGCCCTGTCCGGCCAGGAAATAAACCCTAGGGCCAATCCGGCAGAGCTTGATAGGATCAGGGAAGAACTGGGTTTGAATGACCCTTGGTACCAACAATATATAAGGTGGGCATCCAATGCAGTACAGGGGGATTTCGGTGTTTCCTATACACATAAGACGCCCGTTATGGATGTGATCGAAGACAGGCTTTGGAATACGGTGTTCCTGGCGTTGGTCACGCTGATCTTTACATATATGCTTGCGATACCATTAGGCATACTTAGCGGAAGGTATAACGATACCTGGGTGGATAAAACCGTTACGGGTTATAGCTATGTAGGGTTTGGCACCCCGATTTTCATTTTTGCTTTAATCATGTTATTCGTTTTCGGATTTGCCCTGGATTGGTTCCCGTCTGGAGGCAGTGTCGATTCAAAGGTGGATGAAGGAACATTCGCCTATGTTGTAAGCAAGATCAATCATTTGATTTTACCAGCTTTAAGTACAGCTTTAATTGCAACCACCAGTACGATCCAATATTTGCGAAATGAAATCATCGATAATAAAATCAAGGATTTCGTAAGGACAGCGCGTTCGAAGGGAGTGCCCGAATCAAAAGTGTATTCACGGCATATCCTAAGAAATTCCTTTTTACCGATAGCAGCATTCTTAGGTTATGAAATTACTGGATTGGTCGGCGGCGCGGTCATAATCGAGACCATTTTCAGTTATCCGGGACTGGGGCAGCTTTTCCTTAGTTCAGTAAGTCTGCGGGATTTCAGTGTTGTCACAGCCATCGTCATGATGACGGGATTTGCCACTCTGCTTGGCACTCTTCTTTCGGACATCATACTTAGTGCGGTCGATCCGCGTATACGGATAGAATAGGAGCGGGGTGAGTCGTATGGAAATGAAAGTAGAAACCGGAAAGAACATACAAGTTAACGATGTGAGCCCTTCAGGAATGAAAATCATCTGGCAGGAAATCAAAAAAGATAAACTTGCCATGGGCTCATTGATTATATTAGCAGCCATATTGCTTTTTGTTTACGGTGCGTCGTTCTTCATGGATGCCAAGGAAATAGCCAAAGTCGATTTTCTCTCCATTTATATGGAACCATCCTCAGACTATTGGCTTGGAACCGATTATGGCGGCCGGGATGTATTCGGACAACTGATAATAGGTACCAGAAATTCATTCACGATCAGTTTATTCATTACATTATTCACGGCTATCATCGGTTTATCTTTAGGACTTCTTGCCGGTTACTTTGGCGGGGCAACCGATAATGTGATCATGCGTGTTATCGATTTCGTGATTGCCCTGCCGCAATTGATGTTCATCATCGTTGTGGTCACGATTGTACCGATCTTCAATGTATATGTTTTCATTTTAATCATGACGATGTTTTTATGGACAGGAAAGGCACGGCTGATTCGTTCAAAGGCTTTGTCTGAGCGTGAGCTGGATTATATTCATGCCTCACAGACTCTCGGGACGCCACATTGGAAAATCATCCTGTTTCAGCTTCTGCCCAATGTCAGTTCATTGATCATCGTTAACTTCATTTTGAACCTTGCTGGCAATATTGGCTTAGAATCCAGTTTGACTTTCTTAGGGTTCGGCCTTCCGGAGAGCACCCCGAGTTTAGGGACGCTCATCAGTTATGCTCGAAATCCAGATGTTCTGGAAAACAAGTGGTGGATATGGGTACCCGCATCACTCATGATTTTAGTGTTGATGCTGAGTATAAATTTCGTTGGTCAAGCGTTAAAACGCGCAGCCGATGCAAGACAAAGAAGAGGATAATAAAAGGGGAGTGTATGATATGAAAATCAAAAGCTACAGTAAGGTATTAAGTGCATTGGCCATTTCGTCTCTACTGCTTGCTGCATGTTCGAATGATACGGAGAAATCGTCAACGAAAGAGAAAAAAGGGAAAGATGTCGAACAGGTCGATACCTCTAAATTCCCGACAAAGACGACAAATCAAGGAGAGCCGATTGAAGGCGGCCATTTGACATATGGTTTGGTATCAGATACCCCATTTGAAGGGATATTAAACAAGGTTTTCTATCAAGGTGAACCCGATAACCAAGTTATCACATTCTTTGATGAGGATTTATTGGATACAGACGAAAACTATGTTTTCACGAATGAAGGTGCCGCTTCCTATGAGATATCGGACGATCATAAAACGGTCACGCTGACGATTAAGGATAATGTAAATTGGCATGATGGAAAGCCTGTGACAGGCGCCGATTTGGAATATGCATATCTTGTCATGGGAAGCAAAGATTACAAAGGTGTCCGCTATGATGAGCAAATGGCTTTAATCGAGGGTATGGAAGAGTATCATGAAGGGAAAGCGGATAAGATTTCAGGCATTAAAGTCGATGACAAGAAAATCACTTTCACTTTCAAAAAAGCGAACCCGTCCGTCACGACCGGATTATGGACATACCCGCTTCATAAAGAATACTTAAAAGATGTTCCGATTGCGGATTTGGAATCTTCTGATAAAATCCGTAAAAATCCGATTGGGTTTGGACCATTCAAAGTGAAGAAAATCGTTCAAGGGGAAGCGGTCGAATTCGAAGCGAATAAAGATTATTACCGCGGTGAACCTAAATTGGACAGTGTCACATTGAAAGTCGTGAATCCGTCTGTTGTCGTCAAGTCACTTGAAAATGGTGACCTCGATGTAGCAGAGGTCCTGGCGGAGCAATATGAGCAAGCCAAGGAATTGGATAATGTCGAATTATTGGGGAAAGTTGAATTGGCTTATTCCTATATTGGTTTCAATTTTGGCTACTATGATAAAGAAAAAGAAGAAAATATTATGGATGAGAATCCGAAATTCGGAGACAAACGCCTTCGTCAGGCGATGGCATATGCCATCAATAATGAAGAAGTGGGCGAAAAAATGTACAAGGGCCTTCGCTTCCCTGCCAACTCTGTCATTACCCCGAACTTTAAATATAACAATAAAGATTTAAAAGCATATGAATATAATCCTGAAAAGGCTAAGGAACTTTTGGATGAAGCAGGGTTTGTAGATACGAATAACGATGGCATTCGTGAGGATGCTGATGGAAAAGAGTTCAAAATCAACTTTGCTTCCATGAGCGGTTCCGATGTTTCTGAGCCACTGGCAAGATATTATATCCAGCAATGGGAACAAGTAGGGTTGGACGTCGAATTGCAGGACGGAAGGCTGCATGAGTTCAATTCATTCTACGACCTGCTGAAAAAGGATAATGACGAAGTTGATGTTTATTCAGCAGCATGGGGCGTCGCTTCCGATCCGGATCCATCAGGAATATGGTCCAGGTCTGCTGAATTTAACTATACCCGCTGGGTGAGTGAAAAAAATGATGAGCTTCTTGCTAAAGGGATTTCAGAGGAAGCCTTCGATGATCAATATCGAATCGATACGTATAATGAGTGGCAAGAATTGATTCATGAAGAGGTTCCGGTCATTCCGACATTATTCCGTTATCAATTGGCTGGAGTGAATGAACGCGTTACAGGTTACGATTATCTCGCAGGCCGTCAATATCAATGGCATAATGTCGGGGTAACGAAATAATTTAAGAAGACTATCGGCTGCCTTTATGGCGGTCGATTTTTTTTGCGTTTCAATGAAGTGGATAAAGGTTATATAGATAATAGTAAGTAATTGGAAGGGTGATATTGATGGAAGTGAGAAATCCTAATGAAACAAAGAGAGAGTTAGAAATATTGTTTACTGAATCGGTTGGCCGTTTACTGAAACCTCTCGAAGAGGAAATCATCGCAGACATTGTAGCCTATCCAGAGGAAAAGAGAATTGCCTTCTTGGAATATATGAAGGAAATGTCCAACAAACAAAGACAATTGAAGTAAGTTGAACTTTCATCATGAAGGAGGTTTTTTTATGAGGAACGAAGATATGGACAGATACAAGGTATGGCGCGATAAGTGGAAAAGAAGAGTGAATATGGAGAATTTAGCGTTATATGGAATTGCAACATTAGCTATGGCCATCTTGCCTGTCATGGCTTTTATGAGTTAAATCTATTAAAGGGCCGCCTTTTGGCGGTCTTTTAATATGTTAAAAGTTGCCATGGGAAGATATAATGAACAAAGAGGAAAGGAGAGATATGCATGAGCGTGATTGAAGAAAAAGAAATCGTATCTTACATAAAAGAATTGGTGTCCATACCCAGCCCCTCCGGCTATACTGAACAAGCCATTAAATACGCGGCCGATTTCATGGAGCAGAGGAAGGTTTCTTATAACATCACGAATAAAGGGGCATTGCTTGCTACATTAAAAGGCGAAGATGATAACAAACAACGCTTGCTGACTGCCCATGTCGATACCCTGGGAGCCATGGTAAAGGAAATCAAGGCGAATGGCCGCCTTAAATTGACGATGATCGGCGGTTTCCGCTGGAACTCAGTGGAAGGGGAGTATTGTAAAATCCATACAGCTGACGGAGCCATCATCACCGGGACCATTTTAATCAATCAGACCTCTGTCCACGTATATAAAAATGCCGGCGATGCGAAGCGTGATGATGAGACAATAGAGGTCCGGATAGATGCTGTCGTGAAAACCAAAGCGGAAACCGAGGCCATTGGCATTTCTGTTGGAGATTTTGTCTCCTTTGAACCGAGAGTGGAAGTGACGGATACAGGCTTTTTGAAATCAAGGCATTTGGATGATAAAGCTAGCGTGGGCATCCTCCTTCATATCATTGACCTCATTTCCGCAGGAAAGATAAAATTGGCATATACGACCCATTTCCTGATTTCCAACAATGAAGAAATCGGCTATGGCGGAAATTCCAATATCCCTGAGAAAACAGTCGAATATCTAGCTGTCGATATGGGCGCGATCGGTGATGGACAAACGACGGATGAATTCAGCGTTTCCATTTGCGCAAAAGACTCCTCGGGTCCTTATCATTATAAACTGCGTCAGCATCTGGTCTCACTTGCCCAAGCAAATGCTGTCGATTATCGCGTCGATATTTATCCATATTACGGATCGGACGCTTCCGCTGCCATCCGGGCAGGATATGATGTCGTCCATGGCCTGATCGGACCGGGAATCGATGCATCACATGCCTTCGAGCGGACACATGTCTCTTCATTAAAGCATACAGCCAATCTGATTTTGCATTATATCCAATCTGAGTTGGTAAAATCGTGAGAAAAGCCCGCACTCCTATCATAGTAGTGCGGGCTTTTACTTGTTTTTTGGCGATATTTTCATTAAAGTCGTGAGTTTGTGCGCAATACTCGTGAGTTTCGGTGTTTTACTCGTGAATTTCGCTCAAATACTCGTGAATGACAAATTATAATGATAATTCTTGTGGAGGTTCACCATTGTTGTTCATCAACCGTATGCTTTCCGGCTTAATTTGCAGAATTAAATAATTCGGATCTTTCGGACCTTCGAACCACTGTTCAAATGATTCATTCCATAATTTATCTTTCAGTTCCTGTGAATCGTTTATTTTCGAGGTACCTGAGATTTCCAGGTAAGAGTCGCCCAATCCTTCATTATCATAGCCGATCAGGATATGAACATTAGGGTTCTTTTCAATTTCATCGATTTTTTCCGTCTTTCCGCTCGTTGGTGTGTATAAAGTTAAATCATCGTTAAAAAATGTCATATAGCGTGAATGTGGTTTGTTGTTTTCAACAGAAGATAAAACCCCTATTTTATGATCACGGATGATGTTCAATACTTTTTCTTTTATTTGGTTTTGGCTCATTTTTTACACACTCCTTTTATTTTTTACTCTATTACTTTTCCTCTTTTTTCATTAAGTTAAACAAAATTATGCAGTTTGCCATTTTTATGAATGAATACTGAAAGAAGTTGCCATACTAGTCATTATGTGTTCTGTTTAGAGCAATTTCATGATGTGAATCCATTTGTAAAGGTGAGTATGATGAATGAATTGTGGTGAATTACTTATCATTGGCGGGGCAGAGGATAAGTGCCTTGAAGGTGAAGTATTAAATAAATTTGTCGAGCTTGCAACCCATAGCGAAGGCGGAATAGGAATATTGCCTACAGCGAGTGAAATTCCTGAGGAAGTGAGTACAGAGTATATTAAGATTTTCAGGGATTTAGGTGTGGACAGGGTGGAAGTGATCAAGCTGGATTCAAGGCAGGATGCAGACGATCCGGCAATTTGTGAACAGCTTGCATCCTTTTCCGCCATCTTCATTTCAGGGGGAAACCAAAGCCGATTGTCTGAACTGATTGGAAAAACAAAGTTCCACGATGCCCTTTCTAAAGCATGGCATGAAGGAATGGTGATAGCAGGGACAAGTGCTGGTGCTTCGATTTTAGGTAAGTATATGATCGTTGCAGCTGACACGATGCTGAATGACAATAAGTTAAAGGTTGAAATTGGCTTAGGTTTCGGCTTCCTGGACGGACTGATAATCGATCAACATTTTTCCCAGCGTGGCCGATTTGACCGTCTGTTAAGTGCAATAGCAGGGAAAAAAGAAATTATGGGTATTGGGATTGATGAAAATACAGCAATTTTAGTTAAAGACGGTCATTTTGAAGTAGTCGGCCAACATCAAGTATTGGTTCTTGATGGCAGTACCAGTGATTATATCAATATCACATCTTCTGATAATGGCAGTGAAGAGTTGACTCTTTCGGGATTTAACCTTCATGCACTAACCAGGGGATACCGTTTTGACCTGCTTACCAGGAAATTGTTGATGAAAAAGGGGATCCAACAATGAAGATCAATCGAGTCCGTTATTTAAAAGGACCTAATTATTTTGCTTATACACCTACGATTTGCATTGAATTGGATATAGGGGAACTGGAACAGAAACCATCTGATTCAATCCCTGGATTCAATGAAAAATTGTTAAAGGCGCTCCCGAACTTGGGAAGCCATACATGTTCAAAAGGGTATCGAGGCGGTTTCGCCGAAAGGCTGAGAAAAGGAACATGGATGGGACATATATTGGAGCATATGACGATTGAGCTTCAAAACTTGGCCGGAATCGAAGCCATTCGCGGAAAAACGATAATGATGGAAAAGAAGGGTTTTTATTATGTTACCTTTGACTATCAGGAGCCTCACTCAGGTCTTCAAGCTTTTTTAGCAGCGAAAGATATCGCGGAAGCCATCCTGAATGGTGAAAAACTTATAAATGTACAATCTTATGTAAAACAAATAGAGCAGTTATATTATAAAAATAAACTGGGGCCAAGTACCGAAGCCATTTTTAAGGCAGCACAAGCAAAAGATATCCCTGTCGAGCGAATGGGTGATGAAAGCTTACTGCGTTTAGGAACAGGTGCAAGGCAGAAGTATGTCCAGGCGACAATCTCTAGCCAGACTTCGAATATTGCGGTTGAGAATTCATGTGACAAAGCATTGACCAAATCCATTTTAAGAGGTTGTGGCCTCCCTGTACCTGAAGGGGAAGTTGCCCATTCCATTGAAGATATCTTTGCCTCGGCGGACAGGCTGGGTTTTCCACTGGTCATAAAACCGTATAATGGGAGACAGGGTCAGGGTGTCATCACCCATATCAAAAATAAGGATGAGCTATTCAATGTAATCAATTGTTTGGAGTTGCATGTGGAGAAGTACATTGTCGAACGGCATATTGAAGGACATGATTATAGGTTACTGATAGTTAATGGAGAACTTATCGCCGCCAGTTTGAGGCTTCCTCCCTATGTTATTGGAAATGGCAAGGAAACGATACGCAGTTTAATAGAAAAGGAAAATGGTAATGATTTGCGGGGAGATGGTCATGAAAAGCCGATGTCAAAAATCCCACTTACACATACCGTGACGTGTTATTTGGAAAAGTCGAATCGGACGCTCGATACGATTCCGAATCAAGGGGAATTGGTTCAAGTTGTCGGCAATGCAAATCTTTCGACTGGCGGAAAGGCAATCGATGTAACGGACCAGGTTCATTCGACCATTAATAATATGGCTGTTGCTGCTGCGAAAGCGATCGGTTTGGATATCGCCGGAATAGATTTTATTTGTGAGGATATATCAAAACCGATGGAATATTCAAGGACTGCAATTATTGAAGTGAATGCTGCACCGGGAATTCGAATGCATCATTATCCAAGTGAAGGAAAAAAAAGGGATGTAGGCAAAGCCATTGTCGATTATTTATTTCCGACCAGGGAAGAGGCGGCTATACCGATCATCGCAGTGACCGGAACAAATGGAAAGACGACAACAACCCGATTGATTCATTATTTTCTTACTAATGAAAAAACAAAAGTTGGTATGACAAATTCTGATGGAGTATATATCGGCGATGAGGTATTGGATCACGGTGACTGCAGTGGCCCTGTCAGTGCAAGAATGGTATTGGCCCATCCTGAAGTCGATATTGCCGTATTGGAAACGGCCCGGGGCGGGATTCTGCGTGAAGGTCTGGCTTTTCGTAAATGTGATGTGGGGATCATCACCAATGTAAGTGAGGATCACCTCGGCCGTGATGGAATCGATACATTGGATGATCTCATTAAATTAAAGAGGCTGGTAGCCGAAGTCGTAAGGAAAACAGGCTATTGTGTACTGAATGCAGATGATCCGAATGTAGCTGCCATGAACGCTTATACAGATGGGGAGGTCATTTACACCTCTACAGATGCCACCCAGCCTCACGTGAAAGCTGCGATAGATAAGGGATGTAAAGTTTGGTACGTCAATGAAAAAGGCGTCATTTGTCATTCAGCTGATGGAGTCATCCATCCATTTATGGATTGCACCATGGTTCCAATAACGATTTCCGGCATGGCACGTCATAATATCGCCAATTTACTTCAGGCGTTAGCCGCAGCCGAAACACAAGGCATTTCCATGGAAGAACTAAGAAGGAAGGCTGCCACATTTATGCCTGATACGAATTTGTCCAAAGGACGGTTCAATTTGAAAAAGTTGAAAGAGCGCACGATCATCATTGACTATGCCCATAATGAAGCGGGATTGAAGGCCATATTCGAAACGGTCAGTGCCTATAACAAAAATCATCTTATCACTGTTTTGGCAGGGCCGGGGGACCGTATTGATGAAGAACTTATCAGACTCTCCAAAGTAGCGGCCATTAATTCCGATCTGTTCATCATTAAAGAAGACGATGATTTGCGGGGAAGGGAGCCGTTAGAAGTAGCCGGGCTGCTTCAGGATGCTGCGATAGAAGCTGGGTTACAAAAAGATCGGACATTCATCGAACCTAATGAATTGGACGCATTCATAAAAGCCTGGGAGAAATCACAACCGGGTGACCTATTATTGTTCTTTTACACGGATTTTGAATATGTAGAGAGATTTTTCGAAAAAGTTTCAACAAATCCATTGCCGAAGAAATAAAACAAAGTGATCTCACCCCTGGAAATCCCATCAATTTTCAGCGCAAGTGGAAAATGAAAGTATGAAAAAAGCTAATCCAAGTGGATTAGCTTTTTTTCAAGACCGTTTCATTTGCAGCCGGGACTGCGGCATGGTCTTTTTTATATATTCGCTGAAGCACGATTGACTGAACAATCATGAATATACCCCCGATTGACCAGTATAGTGGCAATGCAGCAGGAGCGGAGAAAGAAATGAATAAAATCATTGCTGGTGAGAGCAAGCTCATCATCTTCATTTGTTTCTGCTGTTCTTCCGGCATTTGTCTCACGGAAATGACCGATTGGAAATAATAAATGACACCAGCGATAATCGCCATGGCAATATTCGGCTGGCCTAGGCTGTACCAAAGGAAACTATGGGTTGCAATTTCATGGGAACCTTGAATCGCGTAATAAAAGCCCATTAGGATCGGCATTTGAATCAAGAGCGGCAGACAGCCCATGTTTAAAGGATTGACTCCATGTTTTTGGTAAAGCTGCATCATTTCCTGCTGGAGGGCCTTTTGTTTAGCTGGATCTTTCGTCTCTTTGATTTTCTGCTGGATTGCTGTCATTTCCGGTTTCAGCCCATTCATCTTCGTCTTCATGCTAAGCTGTGTTTTATATTGCTTGGCAGTCAGTGGAAGCAAAACAAGGCGAATCAAAAATGTCATCAAGATGATGCTTAAACCATAGTTGCCATTAAATAAATTAGCATTGAATTCTAGCATTTTTGTCATGGGGTTAACCAATGCTGTATGAAATGGACCGCTCGTTGCTGCTGAGCAACCAGTCAAAAGGGTCGTTGCCAAAAATAGTACGGCAATTAAAAACGTATTTTTCTTCTTCAATATTATTTCCTCCTCGAATTGTTAATGTTTAAACAACTAGAAGGAGGCTTGGCTCATCGGAATCATCTGGTGAATCCTTTTGCCGGATAAAGGTGAAAAAGCGCTGTGCACCGCGCCAGTCGAAAATGCTGCCTGCATGAACAGGGGATTTACTTTTATCTGTATGAACGGAAGCTTGATATTTGTCATTCAAGAGTGATTGCTTTTTATTTAAGAAGTAAAACGCGGCCAGTGGAAAGACAAAGGTAAATAAGTAACCTGCCCATACCGCATGGCGAACGGTTTGATAATCGAATTCTAATAATAATTCCCACATAGGAATCCCTCGTTTTTTCCAAGATAATTAAATTTGTCCAAAAATGATTTAGGGCCTAAATGACTTTTGACCATATTGAGTTTAAATCATTAACAACACTATATCAATTCTAGGGCAAGAAAGCTAAAAAATATAGGGATTTATTCAAAAAATAAACAGGGAATATTTTCTGATGAATCATTTTCAGGAATAGATCAAATAGAAACCAATTTCGAGACTGTTCAGAGCAAAGAATGCACAAATGGTCATTCGACTACATACGGATAAAAGGAAGTTCAATTATGAGGTGAAAAGGTATGAAACCATACGATTCATTGAATCAACAGAACGACCATAACGGTAATGATCAAAATGCATATCTCCGAAATATGGGCATAGATTTCTTGGCAGCGCCCTATCCATTAGAAAATCAGATGATGGATGTAAGGACTCCTCCTGGCCCGCCTGGTCCGTCCTATGGAGGGGGCCAGCCGCCGCCACGGCCGCCGCACGGAGGAGGACCGCCTCATATAGCTCCGCCATTATTCACTCCACAACTTCATGAAGGAATGTATAAGGCAATGGACACTGGGTCAATGAAAGGGTGCTTATACAAACATACGTATATTTGGCTTAAGAATGGCCGTTCATTTTGGTTTTACCCAACATATGTCGGATATAATTCAGTGGCAGGTTATCGATGGAGACGAAGTCAACAGCGATGGGCTTATTATGGAACGGACGCGCATGAAATACAGTTCTTTCATTGTTCAGAATGTAGACAAACTCGATGAAAATCGAGTTTGTCTACATTTTTTTGCTTGTGCAAATTTGGAAGTTGATTGGAATGTAGGGCACTCGCTTTCTGCGGGCGGTCCGCCCTTGGCGCACTTGCGCCCGTGGGGTCTCCCTTGGATTCGCTATTCCCGCAGGAGTCTCGCACACCCGCTCCAATCAACTATGTTTTTGCCTACAATCTTTTGTTCTTAACCTTTAATCGAAATTTCATAGGGAATTTTAAAAGGGATTCGGAATGGTCTCACCCTGAATTGTGTAATGAACTAGTTATCTTCATTTTTTCACTTATCATTCAAAGTTTCAATCCAAAAAAAAATCCGGAAAATCGGAAATGATACCATCTACCTGCATCATTTTGAACATGTGTATTTGTTTTTTATTGTTGACGGTCCATGTAAATACTTTCATCCCGTGCTTTTGGATTCGCATTTGCAGCTTCGTACTCAAAATCGTTTGTTTTGGATTCAAAAATGATGCAAACTCGGCAATCTCTCTTAATTTTTGGTCATTGATTCGCCGTTTTATCAAAACGCCCACTTGTATGTCCGGCATTAATTGATGAAACCTTTTCATGGATTCCATATCGAACGAATGAACCATTATCTTATTTTTACTCGTTGAACATTCTTGGAATTCACCTAATTCTTCTGCAAGTTTCTCTTCTATGCCGGGATAAGCAGAGGGATGTTTCAATTCGATTAAAATGCCGACTTCAGACCCGAAATTCTCCAATACCTCCCTTAGTAAAGGAATCCTTTCGTTTTTATAGCGAGAATGATACCAGCTTCCTGCATCCAGTTCCTTTAATTCGGCTGCCGTGTAATCACGGAGGTTCCCTTTGCCGTTTGTGGTTCGATCCAAGGTGGGATCATGATGAACCACAAGGACATCATCTTTACTGAGGTGGATATCCACTTCCAGGAAATCAGCTCCCAATTCAATTGCTTTTTTATAAGATGCCATTGTATTCTCGGGGCAGTATCCAGATGCACCTCGATGTCCAATTTTAATGGGGGAATGCTGCATTATTAAGCTTTTAGGGAAATCACTTTTTGATCTTTTAGCGTAGAGAGCGAACAGGACAAGCATGGTTATCACGATAATAAGAAAAAATGCGGTCATCTTTCACACTCCTATCAGGCACAATGATTAAAAGTAAGCAGGACAGTCTCATTTCATAATATTACATGTTAGGCAGGAAAAAATCATGTTTTACACAATGTTATAATCCTACTTAAAGGATTTATTGGAAAGGTATGGAATACATATAATTTAAGTATCATTAAGGAGGGAAAGCAGATGGAATTGCAGGTGAAACCGAAGTCTAAAAAATGGAAAGGGAATTTTGGTTTATATTTTTCCCTACCCATTCTCTCTTGGGCGTTTTACGATTTTGCCAATACGATTTTTTCTTCTAATATCAATACGATTTTCTTTCCATTCTTCCTCCAGGAACAGATTGGGGAAAATGCCGTTCTTGATCAGATTGCGAGTACCTTCATCTCCTACGCTAATGCGATTGCCAGTTTGTTTCTTGTTTTGTTTTCCCCGCTGTTCGGTGTCATGATCGATCGAACGGGAAAAATGAAAAAATACATTATGATTTTCACACTTATTTCCGTTGTATGTACATTTTTAATGGGGGCATTCGGAGGGATGCCGTTGGATGGAAAGATTCTGGGGATTCCCGTTTCCTTGGCGATCGTCATTCTTTTATTTGTGATAGCAAAGTTTTTCTATCATTCGAGTCTTGTCTTCTATGATACGATGATGAGTGATTTAGGCACGAAACAGCAATTGCCGCTTATATCAGGGTTTGGCGTGGCGGTAGGCTACCTTGGAACGTTGGTGGGACTGTCAATCTATCCATTCATTAGTAAAGGGAGTTCACATGAAGCCTTCATTCCCACGGCCATTTTATTTCTGGTTTTTTCCCTTCCCTTATTCTTTTTTTTAAAAGAGTCTCCAAAACAGCAAAAAGCGAAAGAACCTTTTTTATCTGGTTATAAGGAAATTAAATCAACATTTAAAGAGATGCGATCCTATCGATCGGTTTTTACATTCATGATTGCTTATTTCTTTTTAAATGATGCAATTGCGACCACTATCGGCATGATGGCCGTTTATGCCAAGACTGTTGTTGGATTTTCCTCCAGCGGATTCATTTTGCTTTACTTGGTATCGACAGTATCGAGCATTGCCGGATCGTTTCTGTTTGGATACGTCACGCAGTCGAAGGGACCGCGGCTGGCTGTGACATATGTGGGAGTTCTGCTCTTGGTCGCATTATTTATAGCGGTCTTCGCACAAACCGCCCTTTGGTTCTGGGTTGCAGGGAGTATGTTCGGCATTTCGCTAGGTTCGATGTGGGTGACATCACGGACGTATATCATTGAATTGACTCCAGATGAGAAGAGGGGGCAATTTTTTGGACTATTTGCATTCTCTGGAAAAGTCTCTTCAATAATCGGTCCGTTATTATATGGAACGATAACGTTGATATTCCATGACCTCGGTACATTGGCGAGCCGGATGGCATTAGGGTCATTGATCATCATGGCGATAATAGGTCTTGGCTTTCTTTTGAAACTGAAGGGATTGGAAGAAGTGAAATAAGAAAAAGGGACTGGAGCCGGCCTTAATGCCGTATCCAGTCCCTTGCTTAAACGTTATACCAAAATCAAGGTTACATCGACGTTTCCGCGTGTTGCTTTTGAATAAGGGCAGGTCATGTGTGCTTTTTTGGCGAAGTCTTCGGCTTCTTCCCTGCTTAGGTCGGGAATCGAAACATCCAACCTTACAGCCAATTTAAAACCGCCGTCTTCCTCATCTTTACCGATCGTTACATTTGCCGTCACGGACGTATCGACCTTTTTCTTTTCTTTTTGCAGTACAAGATTCAAGGCACTGTCAAAACATGCCGCGTAACCGGCTGCGAATAACTGTTCAGGGTTTGTGGCGCGCTCACCGGAACCACCTAATTCCTTCGGTGACCTCACATCGAAATCCAGAATCCCGTCCTCTGATTTAATATGTCCTTCACGACCACCGTGTACGGTAACTGTAGCTGTATATAATGGTTTCAATGAAAACAACTCCTTTATTCATTCTTACTATCATTACTTCCCTGCTGTAAGTCTTGTTAAACAAAATGAAAGCGAGTATTGTTTGAAAATGGTATTAAATTGGTTTTAAATTGGAAGATATTGTTTTATAATGTACTGTATTAGGAGATGTAATACACCCATTGCAAGGAGGGTTTATGATGATTGAGTTGGATTTTCAAAGTGGAAAGCCGGTATATGAGCAATTGATGGATAAGTTAAAGGAACTAATGATCAATGAAGTTTTACAGGAGCATAATCAGCTCCCATCCATACGAATATTGGCTCAGGAGTTGACCATCAATCCAAATACGATCCAGAAAGCGTACAAGCAGCTTGAGTCTGACGGGTTTATATATACCTTACCAGGCAAAGGGAATTTCGTGGCACCTCCTAAATCCTTCAAAAATTCATTGAAAGAAGAAGAAATCAGAAACGAGCTTTCAAAGGTACTCGCTGAAGCTCTGTATATCGGAATCGATAAACATGAAATTTATAGAATAATAAAGGAAATCAGTCCATTGGCAAAGGGGGGGGATTCATGATTGAAATAAAACAGGTGAGTAAATTATATGAAGGAAAAGAAGCAATCAAAAACGTCACCTTGGTTATACCAAAAGGCTCCATATTCGGGTTATTAGGTTCAAATGGGGCGGGGAAAACGACTCTATTAAAAATGCTTTCAGGCAACCTGATACAGGATGCAGGTGAAGTTCTTATTGATGGATCATATGTGTTTGAAAACCGTGAAGTGAAAAATCGTTGTTTCTTCCTTCCTGATACGCCTTATTTCCTGGCTAACTATACGATCACGCAAATGGCAGGTTTTTATAGCCATATTTATAGCGAGTGGAATCAAGAACGTTTCTATCAATTACAGGAAGTATTCCCGATACCCGTCCAAAATAAAATACATAAACTATCGAAGGGGATGCAGAGACAGGTTGCTTTTTGGCTAGCACTCTCGACGATGCCGGAAGTTCTAATATTGGATGAACCGTTTGATGGATTAGATCCGGTCATGCGAAAAAATGTGAGACAGTTGTTGATTCAGGATGTTTCGGAAAGGGATATGACGATTTTACTATCGTCCCATAATCTCCTGGAAATTGAAGATTTAGCCGATCATGTAGGGATTTTGCATAAGGGTGAGCTTGTTATCCAAAAGGTTTTGAATGACTTGAAAGCTGATGTACATAAAGTGCAAATTGCCTTTAAGCATAAAATTCCCCATGGTTTATACCGTGGAATTCAAATCCTTAACAAGGAAAGACGCGGCAGCGTGATCGTTTGTATCGTTAAAGGTAGTGAAGCCATGATTAAATCGCATTTTAACCAGTTTCAGCCAGAAATATTAGATATTCTCCCCCTTACTCTTGAGGAGATATTCATTTATGAAATGGGGGATATCGGTTATGTCATCCAGAATAACCTGGTTTAATAGGGAACTGATTATCTATATTTTCAGAAGCACTGGCTGGATTGGTTTCCTATATCTTGTAGGCCTCATATTTGCGCTGCCTCTGGAAATGTTAGCGATTATCTTGAATGGGAACAATGAATATGTGGAATTCGAAAACCTTTTTTCCTGTCAGCAGATGATACAGTTTGTCTTGGTCATCGTTATTCCAGTATTACTTGCCATCTTCCTTTTTCGGTTTTTACAAATGAAACAAGCCTCAGACTTCATTCATAGTTTACCGATTACGAGACGCAGCATCTACGCTCATATGATTGGAACGGGAATTGGCTTCATGGGTTTGCCGATTTTACTTACAGGTTCAATATTGATATTATTTCACTCGGCAATTGATATAGAACGGCTATATACCATGACGGATATATGGTCTTGGATGGGGACTACATTTATTTTG
This sequence comes from Peribacillus sp. 05N428, assembly GCF_056397085.1. Taxonomy (NCBI): domain Bacteria; kingdom Bacillati; phylum Bacillota; class Bacilli; order Caryophanales; family Bacillaceae; genus Peribacillus; species Peribacillus sp. 05N428. The sequence continues at coordinate 39,940 of NZ_JBFTMS010000023.1, forward strand.
GAAGCTTTGATCTTTTCTGTTGCCGTTTTACTTGGAATGGTTACGGGATTATCAGCCTTTCAAGGAGTGCTGACCTATATTTTTCTTACTTTGCCGGTGGGGCTTTTTGTTTTGTTTGCAGCTAATGTGAAATTTTTGATAGCAGGATTTTCTGCAGATTATTATCTAAGTGCCAATATGAATGGCATCTCCCCATTATTAGCAGCAACGGAGATGGAAAAAATCACTTTCTTCTCTATTAATACATTAATTTATAGTATATTAACCTTTCTTTTTCTGATCAGCTCTCTTTTTCTCTATGAGAGGAGAAAGCTGGAGCATGTGTCGCAGGCATTTGTTTACCCGAAGATTAAGCCAGTGTTTAAATTCGGCCTGACATTATGCATGATGCTGTTTACAGGGCTTTATTTTAGCGAAACGACAGGCGAACCTGGGTGGATTTTTTTCGGATATACCGTTGGTTCTTTGCTTGGATATTATTTAGGGGAAATCGTCCTGCAAAAGACTTGGCGAATACGGATCAACCTGAAAGGTTATGTAGCGTTTATAGCGGCTGTCATTGTGCTGGCACTCATTATAAAAATAGATCCCCTTCAGTATAAGACCAAGATTCCTGATGAAAAGATGATTAGCCAAATTTATATTGGTGATTCTCCTATATTTTTTGAAGGCGATGACACGTCGAATAATGCTTCCAATTATCTTAAAGAGAAGGAAAATATTGAAGTGATAAGGTTATTGCATCAGGAAATCATCGATAAGGGTAAAAAGGTTTCCATTGGTGAATGGAATGATAGTCAATCCGTATTTCTGATGTATGAACTCAAGAATGGGAAACGGTTAGCAAGAGAGTATCATTTGCAGAATTACGACTCATACATGCCATTATTGGCGAAAATATATGAGTCTAATGAATATAAAAAAATGGTTAATCAGGTATTGAATGTTTCCGCTCAAGACGTTTCTAAAATCAAGATAACGGCGAGCGGCCAAGTTGACAAATCCATAACGATCACGGACCGTCAACAGCTGGAAGCTGCAGTGAAGGCATTGTCGGAGGACCTGAATAATCAATCGTTCGCACAAATGACTTCTTCTTTTGGTGATTACGCCTCCATAGAGATTCTTTTGAATAATAACAAAACCATTTATATGAATTGGGACTCTTCATATCCTCAGTTTTCAGAATGGATGGTAAGTACCGGACAATCGGAACAAGCGCGGTTAATGGCTGATGATATTTCTTATATCCTGGTTGCGAAGTCCGATTCGAAAATTTATCACACGAATTCTGAAAGTGAACTTGCACAGCAGATTGAACAACAGCCAAATCGCTTGAAAATTAAGACCGCTTCTGAAATCGAGACAGCGATTGATAATGCCCAAATTGATTGGAGCGGGGAGTATTCAGCTGCCTTTTATTATAAAGAAAGCAGAGATGTGGACATCAAGAGTTTTTCTGGCGAACATGTTCCCGATTTCATTTTGGATCATTTTAATGAAAAATAACGTGAATATTTTGCATGTACACATAAAGGAAAGGATGCCGCCCGATATGGGCGGCATCCTTTTGCATTGCCTATCAATTATGTTTGTGTATCTATGCTTTAGAGTTTTACGACGTTTTTAGCTTGAGGTCCGCGGTTTCCTTCTTCGATCTCAAATTCAACCTCTTGACCTTCATCAAGGCTTTTGAAACCTTCTCCTTGAATGGCGGAAAAATGTACGAAAACATCATCTCCGTTTGGTACTTCGATGAAACCAAATCCTTTGTCACTATTGAACCATTTCACTTTACCTGTTACTGTCATTCGATGAATCCTCCTAAAAAGTTAAAAAATATTAATGGTGATGATTTTACCTAGAGGGAAAAATCAATTTCACACATTATCCAGCACCCTCATTCAAGTTAAAATTATCATACGACGATGCTTGATAATATGTGAAAGCCTACAGGAAAAATTACCACAATAACCTCTGGAGCAATTTCCAGTTTTTTAGTATATACCCACCTTTATAAAGGATAAAACAAATGGAAGTAATTTATACATTCCCATTTGGGGAAAATAATATTAGACAGGTTTTAGACGGGGAAATATAACGGTATTGTCGCACGGGACTTTCCTTGATTGAAATTTGACGGGGGATTCCATGTCCAATATGAAATGCCTTTATGGTTGAAATCAGGAAAACAATTTGGCATTAAAGTTTTCTGCGAAAATAATCGGGTATAGGATAAGAAAGAAAGGACTGATGAAAAATGAAGAAATTATTAAAAAGGGCTCTCATTTTTGCTGCTCCAATCATATTCAAGGAAGTAAAAAAACGCTGGAAGAACAAGCGGAATCAAAAATCGTTTAAAACTGCAAGGTAAATAAATAAACCATGAATAAATGAACGGTTATCATATGGATCAAGATAAGGGGCGCTGATTAAGCGTCTTTTGTTTTGCCATCTGAACAAATCCCCTAATGGGTGTTTCATTCACCTCTACATCTTTCCTTCATATCGTGTTAAAATAGAAAGGTTGATTGAAATGAATGCTGAGTAGCCAATGCTTAAGCCTTATGATATATTTTTTCTTACATATATTGTGTATGATCAGGATTTTTGCATACAAAGAAAGGTTGCCATTCCAATGTAAAAAATACAATAAACCTCCTATAAATATTTTTTATTGATGACTCCAATAATGAAAGGAACATATTATGACTAATTTAAAAGACGAGGTTCAATCCCGACGGACCTTCGCAATCATCTCTCACCCGGATGCCGGGAAAACGACTTTGACAGAAAAATTATTGCTGTTTGGCGGCGCGATCCGCGATGCCGGAACAGTTAAAGCTAGAAAAACAGGGAAGTATGCAACCAGTGACTGGATGGAAATTGAAAAGCAACGGGGAATTTCCGTTACATCTTCAGTCATGCAATTCGATTATGATGACTTCCGTGTCAATATTCTCGATACACCGGGCCACCAAGATTTCAGTGAAGACACATATCGTACACTGATGGCTGTTGATAGCGCCGTGATGATCATCGACTCGGCAAAAGGTATCGAGGATCAAACGGTTAAATTATTCAAAGTATGCCGGATGAGGGGTATACCGATTTTCACTTTTATCAATAAAATGGACCGACAAGGTAAAACACCGCTAGAATTGCTTGCCGAACTTGAAGAGGTATTAGGAATAGAAACATATCCAATGAACTGGCCGATCGGGATGGGAAAAGACTTCGTGGGCATTTACGACAGGTTCAACAATCGGATTGAACAGTTCAAAACTGAAGGGGAAGAGCGTTTCCTTCCGTTGAATGAAGATGGTGAACTCGAAGTGGATCATAAACTTAAGGATTCCCAGTTATATGAGCAAACTTTGGAAGAAATCATGCTGTTGACGGAAGCGGGTAACCAATTCTCTGAAGAAAATATCGCGAATGGTAAACTTAGTCCTGTATTTTTCGGAAGTGCTTTAACGACATTCGGTGTTCAGACGTTTTTGGATGCTTATCTGAAGTTTGCACCAGCTCCACAAGCACGGATGACAACGTCAGGTGAAATGGATCCTGTCAGCAATGATTTTTCCGGTTTCATTTTCAAGATCCAGGCGAACATGAACCCAAAACACCGTGACCGAATCGCTTTCCTTCGCATTTGCTCCGGTAAATTCGAGCGTGGAATGAGCGTCAACTTGAGCAGGACAGGGAAACCGATCAACCTTTCTTCCTCTACTCAATTCATGGCTGATGATCGAAACACCGTAAATGAAGCGGTAAGCGGAGATATCATCGGTTTATATGATACTGGTAATTACCAAATTGGCGATACGATTACCACAAGCAAAGACATGTTTCAGTTTGAAAGGCTGCCTCAGTTTACGCCGGAACTATTCATGAGGGTAACAGCTAAAAACGTCATGAAACAGAAACATTTCCATAAAGGTATTAACCAACTTGTACAAGAAGGGGCAATTCAGCTCTTCAAAACGGTTAGGATGGAAGAATATCTGCTTGGTGCGGTTGGGCAGCTTCAATTTGAAGTATTCGAGCATCGAATGAGGAACGAGTACAATGTTGAAGTCGTGATGGAGCGAATGGGCAGCAAGATTACACGCTGGGCTGAGGATGAAAAGCTTGATGAAAATCTTCATAGCTCAAGAAGCATCCTTGTTAAGGACCGGTTTGATAAATATGCATTCTTATTTGAAAATGAGTTTGCACTTCGCTGGTTCCAAGATAAAAATCCTGACGTGGAATTATATAATCCAATGGATTTAAAATAATGAAGAAAGCCCGTGTTATATACACGGGCTTTTAGTTTATAGTCAAAAAGGGTTTCGGAATGGTTACATTCCGAAACCCTTTTGATTTTATTGGATTTGATGCAGTTATTGAGAATGGTTGTACAGCTTTAAGGTCATCATTTAGCCATTTCTGCCCTTCTCCAAGTATATTTGGCCATCTTTTTTAAATTCATGGCAGCGAAAGTAAGTATCGTCTGCATGAGTGAACTTTTCTCGTGGGAATGTGGGTAATTTCTTCAGTCAAAGAAGAGTCCCTGCGTTTTTTCCGAAGGCTCTTTTCGTAAAGATTGTTGTTTTTAAAACGAAACTATTTAAGGTTGATTGGAGCGGAAGTGCGAGACTCCTGCGGGAGCAGCGGGACAGGTGAGACCCCACAGGCGTTTACGCCGAGGAGGCTCACCGCCCGCCCCGCGGAAAAAATTATTCCTTTGACAATCTCCTGAAACTCCTTTATATTTAGCTAGTACTTTAGTGCTTAAAAGCGTTTCAGTAATTGTGAGGAGTGAAAAGGTCCGATCCTTACCTCAGAGAATATACAACATTGAAAGCGGGGAAATACATCATGCGTCTTGAAGATGCAAAGCTAAAACTCTCCTTACCTGAAGCAATTGGGGTTTTGGCCATTCTTTTCTTAATTATTGCAACTGGTATCATTCATTATGGACTTGCCCCCCATATTCCAATTATAGCGGCTCTCCTTTTTCTATTTGTTTATGGAAAGTTCAAGAAGCTGCCATTTTCGATTATGGAGGCGGCTATCGTCAAAGGCGCAGGCACTGGTATGGGAGCCATCTATATATTCTTTTTCATTGGAATGTTAATTTCGATCTGGATGGCAAGCGGGACTATCCCTACCATCATGTTCTATGGGTTTGACTGGATTTCTGGTGAATATTTCTATGCAATCACATTTCTGGTGTGTTCGCTAATTGGGCTCTGTATCGGGAGTTCACTTACAACATCAGCCACAATCGGCGTTGCTTTGATAGGGATGGCGGCGGCGATGGATTTATCGTTGGCGATTACAGCCGGTGCAATCATTTCCGGTGCATTTCTTGGAGATAAAATGTCTCCATTATCCGACTCTACCAATCTTGCATCGGGAACGGTTGGAGCACCATTATTTGAACATATTAATAATATGCTTTGGACTACGATTCCAGGTTTTTTCATATCGCTTATCATCTTTTTCTTCCTTTCACCGAATGTCAAAGTTGCTCGCGTTGAGGAAATCGAAGCCATGACCAAAGCCCTGGAAATGGAAACGAATATAAGCATATGGAGTTTGATTCCGTTTGTCATTGTTCTAATCATGGCTTTGAAAAAGGTGTCAGCGATTCCGACATTGTCAGCAGGAATCATTTCGGCGGCTGTCATTGCTTTCATACAAACCCCAAGTTTGACGGTTGCAAAACTAGCGGATATCTTATACGGCGGTTTTGTACTGAAGAGTGGAATGGAACAACTTGACTCAATCCTATCGCGGGGCGGAATTGAAAGTATGATGTTCTCCGTTTCGATGGTGTTGTTGGCATTGGCGATGGGCGGACTATTGTTTGAATTGGGAGTCATTCCTTCTATTTTAAATGCAATCCAGGATTCATTGACGAGTGTAGCGAAAGTGATTTCCGCTACTGTATTTGCAGGAATCAGCGTGAATTTCCTAGTGGGTGAACAGTATTTGTCAGTTATACTGCCTGGGAAAGCCTTTCAGCAGAAATATGAAGATTTAGGCCTGCAGCCCAAAACGCTTGCGAGGGTGCTTGAAGATGCGGGAACAGTTGTGAATCCTCTGGTTCCATGGGGTGTCTGCGGTGTATTCCTGACACAGGTATTGGGTGTTTCAACCCTGGAATATGCTCCATTTGCATTTTTCTGCCTACTTTGTCCTTTGCTTAGCCTGATTTCTGGCTTTACTAAAATCGGTATCCATTATAAATGAAAAAACAGGCGGTCGGATTCGACTGCCTGTTTTTTCATGAGAACTTCCATAACCTTACAGAGAAGGGGAACCCCTGACATGAACAGAAATGCCAGGGGTATTTGATCGTTTATTTTGAAGACGCAATCTCATCTTGTGGGATGGATACGACTTTTTCTTTCTGTTCAAGTAAATTCATTCGCATGACGACATTTTGGAATATGCCCATTGAAAGCATGAGCAGCAGTAAGGAAGATCCTCCATAACTGATGAATGGAAGGGTGATCCCTGTAATTGGGATAAGTCCGGTCACTCCGCCGACGTTGATAGCGACTTGAATGCCAATCATGGATGAGATGCCGATCAATAAAAGACTTCCAAATGGATCCTTGCATTTGGCTGAAAGTACAAATCCCCTCAGGACGATAAAACCTAGTGTCAATAAAACGAATCCCACTCCGAATATCCCGAGCTCTTCTGCAATGACGGCCATGATGAAATCAGTATGTGATTCAGGCAGATACCCGTATTTTTGTACACTGTCACCAAGTCCCACTCCAGTAAGGCCGCCGGAACCTATGGCGAATAAGGAATTCACGAGTTGATACCCGCTTTCTCCTGCCTTTCCGAAAGGGTCTGCAAACCCGGTAAAACGAGACAGCTTATTTTCAGTAAGAACGGCTGAGAAATTTCCTGTCACGAGTACCCCCAATGCAAATATGGCAACGAATATCGCAGTGATCAAAGAGAGTTTGAATATACTCTTAAAAGACATACCGGATGAAATGATCATGGTACTTGAAATCAGGAAAATGACCGCTGCCGTTCCATAGTCAGGTTGTATTCCGATTAAAAAGCAGATGAATACCAGAAAGAAAATCGGCGGGATGACGGCTTTATCAATACTATTGATTCGATCCTGCCTTTTTCCGTAAATGGCTGCCAGATAAATGATTATGGCTAACTTGGAAAATTCCGCAGGTTGTATTGATGCTGTCCCTAACTTGAACCAGCTTGTGGCATTTCCTGCTGTATGGCCGAAGATAAAGAGCAGCAAAAGGATACCGGCCATTCCAAACATCATAGACATCAAGAACATTTTGTTTTTGTACATCTTATAAGGAAGAATCATCGTGACGATCATTGCCGCGAATGAAATGAGAAAGGCCGTTTTTTGTTTCTCAAAGAAGTAATCCATGGGCCAGCCGAATCGAGCGACAGCAGTGATCATGCTCGAACTGTAAATCATGACTAAACCAAACAAACAGAGTAATACGACAGCGATGAAAATAGGGAAGTCGTATGCTTTAATTATTCTTTTCACTTGTGCGCTCACCTCAAATATGTATGCGCGAAAAAATCGCCTTCTTATATAGTAACGGAAAATCGGTTATATAGATAATAATTTTTATTCGATAGTATGAATTTATCCTCCATTACCCAGTATTAAACACTAAAACCGATAAACATGTCTGCCGGATTATCAGAATTTCGATTCTTATATACATTACCTTCGATAACAAACGTGAATATTCCTTTTAATAACGAAAAAGTTTTTACTATATATTCCATTTTAAAGTGCTATCATGACTGGAAGATTACTTGTTAAGGGTATTTGCGATGGGGATGGATTTCATGGACCTTCACCAATTGAGTTGTAAAACGTGATGTGATGCAGTGGATACTGTAAACTGCAAACGAATTAGTTAGTGTAATTCAACTTAAGGGGAATACACCGATTAAGTGGCAGGGAATCGGTCAGGAACCTTATGAAGAGAGGGAACCGGTTGTGAAGTTGGTTCCAAGCGATTATATTATACAGGCTGCTGCGTCTCTGGCATTATATAAAGAGGGTTCAGGGGAAGAATTTTCGTACGTTTAGTGAAGTATATGAACATATAACTGTTCAAGAAAAGTGCTCAGGCGCTCTTATCAATTCTTCCTGGCAACCTAATTTCACTTAAAAAGGGGTTTTGACAGCAGTGCAGCCGAGAAGTTTTGCTGCATTTCAGAGGAGGGGTTCCCCCTCGGTCGATCTTTATTAAAGCATAAAAATGATATGGAGTAACGATAAAATAAGATAAAGCAAGGGGAGTAATTATGGAAGAAATACATGACAAGTTGGAAGTGTTTTCTCCGGCAACAGGTGAGAAGATTGCGGAAATCGTCCCAACACCATTGAAGTCGATTCCTCATATATATATGAAATCAAGACATGCGTTCCAATCATGGTCGAATCTTCCCATCAAGGAACGGCTGAACTATTTAAAACGGCTCCGCTTATTGATGGTTGAAAGGATGGATGAAATAGCAGAAGTCATTTCAAAAGATGCGGGAAAAGTGAAAATTGAAGCGCTGGTTGCTGACATCATGCCAACGATCGATGCAATCAAGCATATCGAGAAACATGCAGTGAAAACTCTTTCCGGACGGAAGGTCACCACTCCACTCATGTTAATTGGTAAAAAATCTTATGTCCATTATATGCCACGTGGAACGATTCTCGTCATTTCACCATGGAATTATCCGCTGCAGCTTTCCATGGTTCCCATTCTTAATGCCCTAGCGGCTGGAAATTCTGTCATCGCCAAACCATCAGAGGTAACTCCTTTAGTTGGGGAGTGCATCGAAAATCTGTTTCTTGAGGCTGGTTTCCCAGAAGGAACTATACAGTTTGCCCATGGAGGGAAAGAATTGGGTGCGGCATTAACTGAGCAAAAACCAGATTATATATTTTTTACTGGGTCTGTAAGGACCGGAAAAATGATTGGTGAGGTTGCAGCAAGAGACCTGATCCCAACGACTTTGGAGCTTGGCGGTAAGGATCCGATGATCGTTCTTCGTGATGCTAACCTGGAACGGGCTGTGAACGGAGCCCTTTGGGGGGCTTTCACAAATAGTGGGCAGGTGTGCATGAGTGTTGAAAGGGTTTATGTGGAACGTCCTGTTTATAAGGAATTCCTAATGCTTCTTAAAGAAAAAACGAAGTCCATGAGACAGGGGGTGCAATCGCAGGATGATATCGGTTCAATGACTTTTCCTAAACAAGTCGATATTGTGGCTGACCAACTGGAGGATGCACTGAATAAAGGGGCCGTACTTGAAACCGGAACACCTCCGAAAGAGTGGAAAACGGGGCAGACCCATTTCATTCCGCCGACGATTCTTTCCAATGTCGATCATTCCATGAAAATCATGAAAGAAGAAACGTTCGGACCCGTGTTGCCTGTTGTGCCTTTCGATACGGAGGAAGAAGTGATCGCCCTGGCAAATGAAAGTGAATATGGACTCAATTCCAGCGTTTGGACGATGGATAGGGAAAAAGCAAGTCGGATTGCGTCACGGTTAGTAACCGGTGCGGTGACGATCAATGATGTGCTGATTACGGTTGCTAATCATCATTTACCATTTGGCGGTGCCAAACAAAGTGGGGTTGGCCGCTATCATGGCGAGCATGGATTGAAGATTTTCTGCCATGAAAAAGCGATCATGATCGATAAAGGTAAAAACGATACAGAAATACAATGGTATCCATATGAAGGGAAATACACGAGTTTTTTATCGCTGTTTCAGAACTATTTTTCTGCCAAACCGAACTGGATTCGTTTCGGCAAAGAGTATTTATCGTTGATAAAATTATCCAAAAGGAACAGAAAATGAGATCCCTTTATAAAAAAAGATTGTTATTTTCATAACGAGCGCGTATACTATTAATATACTTAATAACTGATTTTCCTTTTCAAAGGGGAGTAGCGTTAGGGTTCGCCCTAAAACAAAGTCGTCATTACGTGAATGTTAAACATTCATCGGCTTTGTTGACATGATTTCATGTTCAGCAAGACCTTTGCCTATACGGCAGAGGTCTTTTTATTTTGCCGATGCCAATAGGAAGGAAATACTACTATTGGAGGTTGAATGGATGGAAGCATCAATGTTATTGGAATATGGCTGGGTCCTTCTTATCTTGGTTGGATTAGAAGGGATACTGGCTGCAGATAATGCAGTCGTCATGGCTGTCATGGTTAAGCATTTGCCAAAAGAACAACAGCGGAAAGCCTTGTTTTATGGTCTGATGGGAGCTTTTGTTTTCCGTTTTGCCAGTCTATTCCTTATTTCCTTTCTTGTCGAGGTGTGGCAAGTTCAAGCAATCGGTGCGATTTATCTACTTTTCATCGCTTTTCAGCACATTTACAAAAAATACGCTGGTAAAGGTGAGAAGGAAATCACGAAGCCTAAAAAGCAATCAGGCTTCTGGATGACCGTGGTAAAGGTTGAAGCGGCTGATATCGCTTTCGCAATCGATTCCATGTTGGCTGCCGTCGCGCTGGCTGTTACACTTCCTGCAACAGGCTGGATGAAAGTCGGCGGTATTGACGGAGGGCAATTCGCTGTCATGTTCCTCGGCGGTATGATCGGGTTGATCATTATGCGATTTGCAGCAAATGCATTCGTTAAGCTGCTTCATCGGCGTCCTTCACTTGAAACGGCAGCATTTTTGATTGTGGGTTGGGTTGGCGTGAAATTGGCGGTACACACACTTGCACACCCTTCACTTGCTTTCATTGATCATCATTTCCCTGAATCAACGCTTTGGAAATCGATTTTCTGGACTGTATTGATTGGAATTGCAGCAGGTGCATGGGTCATTTCAAGCAAAAAAGAAAAAAAAGAGAAAGAAGAGAAAAAAATACAGGAAGCATAAAAAAACAGGCGTGCCGGTCACGCCTATTTTTTTTGCTTCTTAAAGTATTTATGGAGATGACCCTCAAAAGCGCAGGTACGTTTACGAATGATATGTTAAAAGATGTGAATATTAAATTCCGGTTATAAAAATGACAATTGTCCCATTGTATTGGGCAAAAAAAAGGAAAAAGATATTTTACTGTAATTGCACTGTAACAAACGAGAAAAAACTAAGTATTTTATCATGTTGATATATTGTGTGATTTCATTTTTATCGCAAAAATAGTTCTTTTGGTACTGTCTTTTAGACTCCCTCCGCTTAAGATAAGTATGTTGATGCGTATTTTATGTTCAACAGGAGCGAGGTGAGCAAATGCTTGGTTTGTTGTTTACAGCATTCAAAAAAAAGCGTTCTTTAGAAGAAACCGTATTGAAAATTCAACAAGGCGATAATAGCCTTCGTAATGATACTATAGAGTCATTCAAACCTTTTATTGCAAAAACAGTCTCATCGGTTTGCAAACGGTACATATACGAATCAGATGATGAATTCAGTATTGGAATGATTGCTTTTAACGAGGCAATTGAAAAATACTCCCCGGAAAAAGGCCGTTCTTTATTGGCATTTGCCGAAACCCTCGTTAAACGAAGGGTTATAGATTATTTAAGAAGCCAGTCCAAACAAAAAGAAATCCTTTTGGATTTAACACTGAATGATGATAATGATCAAAGCCAAATATATATCGATAATGAAAATTCCATCAATGAATACGAAATGCAGAAGGAATCGGAAAGAAGAAAAGAAGAAATTCAGCTTTATATAAGCCATCTAGAGGATTTTGGTCTGTCATTTGAGGATTTAGTTGAAAACTCTCCCAAACATGCAGATGCCAGGAAGGGAGCTATTATGATCGCTAAATTGTTAATGGAAGATGACGAACTGAAGGAAGTCCTGTTTGCAAAAAAGCGGCTGCCCGTAAAACAGCTTGAGGGAAAAGTGGAAGTAAGCAGAAAAACGATTGAACGGAACAGAAAATACATCATTGCCGTGGCAATCATAATAAACGGAGATTTTTTGTATTTGAATGATTATATAAAAGGGGCTATCGATGAATGAAAAAAGGAGTTATTCTTTCAGTTAATAAACGATTTGTAACCCTATTGACCCCCGAGGGTGAATTTCTGAAAACCAAAAGGCAGGAAAGGGAATATGAAGTGGGTGAGGAAATAACTTTTTCACCTGCAAAACAAAAATTCACTTTAGCCTTTTCCAATATTCATTCATCTTTCAAAAAAACGGCCGTGCTAAGCATTGCCTCCACCTTCCTGATTCTCTTTTCAATTCTTCCTTCTTATTTCTCTGGTCCTGTGTCGGCATATATGACGATAGATGTGAATCCAAGCATTGAATTGGAGCTTGATGATGATTTAGAAGTTCTCAAGCTTACCGGATTAAATGAAGACGGAAAGCTTGTGATCGGTCAGCTGAAGGACTGGAAAGGCAAGGATATAAAAGTTGTTACAAACCGAATCGTTGACACGACGAAGCGACTTGGTTATTTGAAAGGAAATAAACAAATAGTCGTTTCCACAACGTTAATGAAAAAAAATAAAGAACTGAATAAGAATTTAAAAGAGGAGATAAAAGAAATATCTGAGCAGGATAATGTTTCCAAAACAAAGATGAAAGTGATCCAGGCAACAAAAAGCGATCGGAAGCAAGCTAGGGAACAAGGTATATCCACGGGTAAGTATCTCGAAAAGAAGTTGAATGAAGATAAAGATAAGATAAAGGTCAATAAGAGGGAGCCTGCCCCGGCGTCAGTTAAAAAAGTCGAGGAAAACGTTGTTATTCCGAAAGAAAAGGGCGTAATGCTAAATACGGAAAACAAATCGGATGGAGAAAAGAAAAAAGAGAATAATGAAATTGAAATAAAACAAAAGCCGGCCAATGAAGCCAAACCGACTGAACGGAAAAACGCGGGTATTGAAGTTACCAAAATTAAGGAACAAACCGAACGGGAAGATACAAGTGGAAAACGGAATGCGATAAATGGATATAAGGAAAGAAGCAACGAGTCAAAAGGAAAATCGGATAGCCATCACAGCAACCAATCAAAGGACAAGCAGGAAAATGAACAGAATGAGAAAAAGTTCGATGTAAAAACAGAATCATCACTCAAAAAAAAGAATAGTGATGATTCTATAAAGCATGACAATAAAAATAAGCAAAATAAACAGGATAGACAAGATAAACAGGTTACACAGGATAGGCAGAAAATACAAGTTAAACAAGATAAACAGGATAAGCAATATAAACAAGATAAGCAATATAAACAAGATAAGAAAGATTGGGATAAGTCGAAAAGGGGTAAAGGCAATAATGGAAACGGAAATGGACATAATCATTAAAAAGAGTCCAGCATGCAGCTGGACTCTTAGCCATGGATATTTAATTGTGAATTATTGACCTTTAAGTTGAGATTGTGCTTGTTGTACAAGACGTTTCGTGATTTCTCCGCCAACTGAACCATTGGCACGTGCTGAAGTATCGGAACCTAATTGTACACCGAATTCAGATGCAATTTCATATTTGATTTGTTCTAATGCTTGTTCGATTCCTGGAACAAGAAGATTGTTACTGCTGTTAGCCATTTGAATCTCCCCTTTACTTTTTCAACGGCTTTTGCCGCTGTAATGATAGTATAAGTAGAATGTGGAGTTTTACTTATACGAGCAGCATCAAACTTATTGGTAAACCTGCCTTTTTGTTGTAAGTAAGTCAGTTTTAAAAGAGAATGGAAAAAAGAATGAAAAAAGGGTAAACTAGATTTTTAATGGTTATGTGATTTGCATAACTATAAAGGAGCAAGAAAGGAAACTCTTTATGTTTGCTATCAAAAAAATATTATCAAAGTTAACACCAGCTCAGCTTATCGTCGGTTATTATGTTTTGGCAGTCAGCATCTCGACCGTACTGTTGAGTCTGCCGGTCGCTCTTAAGCCAGGCGTGGAATTTGGATTCATGGATGCTTTATTCACAGCCGTAAGTGCAGTTAGTGTAACAGGTCTAACAGTTGTAAGTTTGCCCGAAGTGTACAATGAGGTAGGCTATTTCATTCTCATGTTCGTTCTCCAATTTGGCGGTATTGGCATCATGACACTCGGAACCTTTTTCTGGCTTATAGTGGGCAAGAAAATCGGCTTGAAGGAAAGACAATTGATCATGACGGATCAAAACCAATCGAATCTTTCCGGTCTTGTTAAATTATTGATCCAAATCATTCAGATATTTGTCGTAATTGAAATGATTGGGGCTCTCGTTTTAGGCATTTACTTTCTGAATTATTTTCCAGACGGGAAAGAAGCCTTTTTAAATGGCTTATTTTTAGCCGTAAGTGCCACCACGAATGCTGGTTTTGATATTACCGGTATTTCGATGATTCCATTTAAAGACGATTATTTTGTACAGTTCATTACGATTATCCTGCTTACCCTTGGAGCCATTGGGTTTCCTGTCTTGATTGAGCTGAAGGAGTTTTTGTCCAATAAGGCCCGTACTTATAAGTTTCATTTTTCTTTGTTCACGAAGCTGACCTCAGTCACTTTCTTTTCCCTTATCGTTGGGGGAACGATCCTGATTTACCTTCTGGAAATTAATGGGTTCTTTAAAGGTAAGAACTGGCATGAATCGTTCTTTTACTCATTGTTTATGTCCTCCAATACGCGGAGCGGCGGGTTGGCAACCATGAATGTGAGTGACTTTTCGGAACCGACCCTTTTATTGTTGAGCATATTGATGTTCATTGGAGCTTCCCCAAGTTCAGTCGGGGGAGGAATCCGGACAACTACACTGGCCATCATGATTCTATTTTTATGGAATTTCATGAGAGGAAGGCGTTCCATAAAAGTTTTCAAACGGGAGATTCATCCCGATGATATCCGAAAAGCGACAGCGGTTATGATCATGGGATCGCTTCTTTGCATAATGGCGGTCTTCATATTATCCATTACCGAAAATTTCACTTTGATGCAAATCATTTTTGAAGTATGTTCGGCTTTCGGTTCAGTCGGCCTTTCGATGGGAATCACGCCTGACCTCAGCAATACCGGTAAAATTGTCATTATGATCATTATGTTCATTGGCCGTGTTGGGATAACCTCCCTCCTGTATATCATAGGCCATAAAGAAGTTACGGAAAATTTCCATTATCCAAAAGAACGCGTCATCATTGGGTAAATGATTTAAGTTGAACAGTGACCTTTCCACTCGTGGAAAGGTTTTTTGTGTTGTTTGCAGGAATCATGGATAAAATGTTGAAATTTACCTATAAGTGAGTGTCCTACCATTTCAAATATGCATAAATTGATCCCTTACTTGGAATTCGATCGGATGTAGTATAAACCATTTAGGTAAGGAGGTGGAGAATGTGAAGAAATATACTGGAAGGATCATTGTCCCTGCTCTTTTTTTTGTATTGATATTACCCTATATAGGGTGGCTTGGTCATGAAGAACGCAGGTTTTCCGCCTTTGCAGGAATATATTTAATCGTAATTTTAACCATAGCCTGGTGTTTGGGTGCCATCTATGATCATAAACGGAAAACGATAGCTTTATTGCAGGATAGCGAAGGGCGTTATCGCATTTTCTCCAATTACTCTAAAGAATTGGTCAATAGCTTCAATGAGGTTATTTTCCAAACGGATGATAAAGGAAAATGGTTGTACTTAAACCCGGCATGGAAATCGATGAGTGGTGCATCCGTAAATGAATCCCTGGGGCTTCACTTTTCTAAACATATGGATAACAATTCTTATCAAGACGTATTAAAGGCCTTTGCGGACTCCTTTCATCGAGGGGATAAATATTTTCGTGCGGACATTAAACTAAATGCGAAAAAGGGAACAAGCTGGGTTGAGGCATTCGTTAAACTTATTTACGATGACACTGGGAAATTCATCGGGACAGCGGGCATATTATCCGAAATTAATGAACG
This sequence comes from Peribacillus sp. 05N428, assembly GCF_056397085.1. Lineage (NCBI taxonomy): Bacteria > Bacillati > Bacillota > Bacilli > Caryophanales > Bacillaceae > Peribacillus > Peribacillus sp. 05N428. Next base: position 55,847 of record NZ_JBFTMS010000023.1, read on the forward strand.
TAAACATGCAGAGGAAAAGCTTGTGAGCCTAAACGAACATTTGGCAATCACATCAAGCAAGTTATCAACGGCTGCCCAACTTGCGGCTGGGATTGCACATGAGGTCAGGAATCCGATGACGGCGATAATGGGATTCGTGAAGCTGATTAAAGATGGCGGTGCCGAAAAGCAGGAATACTACGATATTATTTTTTCGGAAATAAATCGAATCGAGAAAGTGCTGAATGAACTCTTGCTGCTATCGAAACCCACTGGAGCGGTATTCCTTGAGAAGGATATAAAGGAAAGCTGTAACCATGCCGTAACGCTGTTGGAGACAAATGCCGTACTGAACAATATTCAAATACATAAAAATTATGATTCAGAACCAATTTTTATGTATTTTGATGAAAACCAAATCAAGCAAGTGCTAATAAACATGATAAAAAATTCCATAGAATCGATGCCGAATGGCGGAAATATTTTTGTGAGCATAAATGAAAAAAATGAGGAAGTTTTTTTGAGCATTTTGGATGAAGGGGATGGTATTCCGGAAAACTCCCTTCAAAAAGTAGGAGAACCATTTTTCACTACAAAAACATCAGGAACGGGTTTGGGTCTTTCCGTTTGTTTTAGAATCATCGAAAAGCATGGAGGAAAAGTTTTCATCACAAGTGAACTGAAAAAAGGTACGAAAATCGTTTGTATATTTCCAACCGTCCAACAAAAGCAATATAGTGAGAACGAAAAGGTCAAGATACGGGATCTTGAATGACAAGAAAACAAAGGTTTAATTGTTGAAAAAATCAGAATCTTGTGTATATAATTTAAAAGTAATAACATACTAACCGGTTAGTAAGTTTAAAAGGAGGAATTCAATTTGAACTTTGAACATACTGAAAAGGTGAAAAATCTGGAAAAGAAGTTAACGGAATTCATGGAGAAGCACGTTTACCCAAATGAATCAATATACAAAAAGCAGCTCGAAGCACAGGAAAGCCGCTGGAGTGAAATTCCCCCGATTTTATCTGAATTGACGGCAAAAGCAAAAGAAGAAGGATTATGGAATTTATTTTTACCTGATAGCGGTTATGGCGCGGGTTTAACAAATCTAGAATATGCCCCGCTTTGCGAGATCATGGGTAGGTCGACGATAGGACCTGAAATCTTCAACTGTAATGCGCCGGACACTGGTAATATGGAAGTGTTGGTGAGATATGGATCGGATGAACATAAAGAACGCTGGCTGAAGCCCTTGCTTGCTGGGGAAATCCGTTCATGCTTCTCGATGACGGAACCGGAAGTGGCGTCTTCCGATGCGACCAATATCGAATGCAGGATTGAAAGGACGGGTAATGAGTATGTCATCAACGGCCGAAAATGGTGGTCTTCAGGAGCAGGCGATCCCCGATGCAAGATTGCCATCGTCATGGGTAAGACAGATCCTGAGGCGGCCAAGCATGAACAACAGTCAATGATTCTTGTCCCGCTCGATACACCGGGTGTCAAAATCGAGAGAATGCTCCCTGTGTTTGGTTATGATCATGCCCCGCATGGCCATGCCGAAATCACGTTTGAAAATGTGAGGGTCCCGGCTACGAATATTCTATGGGGTGAAGGAAAAGGATTTGCGATTGCCCAAGGAAGGCTTGGACCGGGAAGGATACATCATTGCATGAGGCTGATCGGCGCTGCTGAAAGAGCACTTGAAGAGTTATGTAAGCGCATTCAAGAACGTGTCGCTTTTGGTAAAACATTGGCGAGACAAGGTGTAATCATGGAGTGGGTTGCTGATTCACGGATTGAAATCGAACAAGCAAGACTTCTGACCTTAAAAGCTGCCTATATGATGGATACTGTCGGGAACAAGGAAGCAAAGGCGGAGATCGCGATGATAAAAGTGGTGGCACCAAATATGGCATTGAATGTGCTGGACAGGGCCATCCAAGGCTTTGGAGCTGCAGGGATTTCCGATGATTTCCCTTTTGCTGCTCATTGGGCCAATGCACGGACTTTAAGGCTTGCTGATGGTCCCGATGAAGTTCATCGCTCACAAGTTGCTAAAATAGAACTTCGAAAATACCAACAAAAGCATGAGGTGAAAATATGAAAGTTACCGACTTATTCGATCTAACTGGAAAGACGGCGATCATAACCGGTGGAGGGAGAGGGTTGGGAGCACAAATAGCGACAGGCTTTGCCGAAGCTGGGGCAAATGTCGTACTTTGTTCAAGGAAGAAGGAAGCATGTGACGAAGTTGCTACGCAAATCCAAAAACTTGGAGTCAGGGCGCTTTCCTTCAAGTGTGATATCACCAATCCGTCAGATGTACAGGAAGTCGTTAACGAAACTTACCGTGAATTTGGTGTCATCGATATATTAGTAAACAATAGCGGGGCATCCTGGGGGGCACCAGCCGTCGACATGCCTCTTGAAGCGTGGCAGAAGGTGATGAATGTAAATGTAACCGGAACCTTTATCATGAGCCAGACAACAGGCAGGGTAATGATTGAGCAGGGACATGGGAAAATCATAAACATCGCTTCCGTTGCCGGATTAGGGGGGACCGACCCGAGGGTGCTCGATACGGTCGGATATAATACGAGTAAAGGGGCGGTCATTACTTTAACGAAGGATTTAGCCGTTAAATGGGGTCAGCATAATATCAATGTTAATGCAATCGCACCCGGTTTCTTTCCGACAAAAATGACGAAAGGGGTTCTTGAGCAAGGGAAGAATCCTATCCTGGATTCCACGCCGTTAAAAAGGTTAGGGAGTGATGATGATTTGAAAGGGGCAGCGGTTTTCCTGGCCTCAAAGGCATCTGATTTTGTGACTGGAAATATTTTGATCGTCGATGGGGGTTCACATGCAAAGTAATGAAAGGTAAGTAAATATGGCTGGAGGGTATGAAATGATGAATGAAAAAAAATGGCTTTCAGTTTATCCTGATTCAATTTCAAAGGAAATAAAAGTCCCTGAGTTCCCGATGCAAAGAATCCTTCAAAATGCATGTGAGTCCCATCCAAACAATACAGCTATTACTTTTTATGACCGAAAGATATCTTATCAGGAACTTTTTCATGCGTCGCTAGCCTTTGCTTCAGCCTTGCAAAAAAAAGGTGTTCAAAAAGGTGATCGTGTCGCCATCATGCTGCCTAACTGTCCGCAGTACGTCATAGCTTATTATGGATCATTGACAACAGGGGCCATTATCACCCAAATCAACCCAATGCTGGTTGAAAGGGAGCTGCAGCATATTTTACAGGACTCCGGTGCAGAAACGATCGTTGTATTGGATGGATTATACCCGAAAGTGAAAAGTGTGCAGCAACATGCAAATTTGAAAAATATTATCGTCGTAAGCCTGCAGACTTCGGAAGCAGATTTTCAGCCTGATGCGTCTTTTGATCAATTCATGAAGACAGGAGACGGCAAAATCAATCCCGTATCAATCGATCCGGAAAATGATATAGCCGTTCTTCAGTATACAGGAGGAACGACTGGCCGTTCAAAAGGGGCGATGCTGACACACAGCAATATTCTGGCCAATGTCGTTCAAACGTATGAATTCTTCAAGCATGAATTAAAAATAGGTACTGAAAGAACGCTGTCGGTCATCCCGCTTTTTCATGTTTTTGGAATGTCGTCCGCAATGAATTTATCCGTGTATATCGCGGGTGACTCCATCATGCTGCCACGATTTGAAATAGAAGAAGTACTGGAAACGATTAAGCGTGAACAGCCGACCACTTTTCCTGGAGTACCGACCATGTATGTAGCGTTGACGAATCACCCGAAGGCAGAAGAATATGGAATGGGCTCCATTCAGGTCTGTAACAGCGGAAGTGCACCGATGCCCGTGGAACTGCTGCGTGAGTTCGAACGAAAATCAGGTGCGAAGATATTGGAAGGCTACGGTCTTACGGAAGCTTCGCCAACAACGCATTGTAACCCGGCATTTGCAAAAAGGAAACCTGGGAGCGTCGGGATTGGTGTCCCTTCGACTGAATATAAGGTGATGGACCTGGGAGACGGAACGAAAGAAGTGGCATCTGGCGAATTGGGGGAATTGGTCGTCAAAGGACCTCAAGTGATGAAAGGTTACTGGAATATGCCGGAGGAAACGGCGGTGACCCTAAGGGATGGTTGGCTTTATACGGGTGATATCGCCAAAGTTGATGAAGATGGGTACCTCTATATTGTCGACAGGAAAAAAGATTTGATCATCGCAAGTGGTTATAATATATATCCGCGAGATGTCGAGGAAGTTCTCTATGAACATCCAGCTGTCCAGGAAGCGGTTGTCATCGGAGTTCCAGATGCTTACCGAGGGGAGTCGGTAAAAGCGGTGCTTGTACTTAAAAATAATAAAACGGCCAATGAACGGGAAATCATCGATTACTGCCGTGCAAACTTATCGGCTTATAAAGTTCCGCATTTCGTTGAATTTCGTGAAGAGTTACCGAAAACAAATGTCGGAAAGATTTTAAGGCGGGCTTTAAGAGAAGAACTTTCCAGGAAGTAAGAGGGCTTTGATGGCACGAAAGCGTATGATATCAATTCAGCTGAAATTTTAACAGATTGCGAGGGTGCATACATGAAAGAAAAAATGACAGAACATAGCATACGCTTATTTGAAAAGAAGGGCTTTAGTGAAACGTCGATTTCTGATATCGTCGAATCGGTCGGAGTGACGAAGGGAACGTTTTATTATTACTTTACGAGCAAAGAGCAGTTGCTAATGGATATTCATCTAGCTTATATAGACGAGTTGCTTAGTGAGCAGGAAAGAATCATGTTGGAACCTGGGAAAAGCTGTAAGGATAAACTTTTCGATATGGTATTGATGCTTTTAAAGAGCATTAAAACCAAAAAATCCAGCGCAACGGTCTTTTTCCGTGAAATGAAGAATCTAAGTGACGATAAGCTTGCACAAATCCTTCCTAAGCGGGATGAGTTCCGTAATAAAATCGAGCAAGTTCTGATTAGTGGCATCGAGAGCGGAGAACTGCGTTCCAATCTCGATGCATCCATCATCTCTTTTGCTATTTTGGGTGTTGCCAATTGGAGCTATCATTGGTTCGACCCAGAAGGTGAAAAAACCGAACAGGAAGTTGCAGCCATTTTTATGGGGATGATTCTGCAGGGAATTGAAGCGTGACCAGGTTACATACTAACCGGTTAGTAGAAGGGAGATAGAAGGCATGACCAACAAGCAAATTCAATCAATTACCGTTATTGGGGCTGGGCAGATGGGGCACCAAATTGCGATGCTTGCTGCACTAGGAGGTTACGAAACGATTCTTCAGGATGTTCATGAAAACGCGTTGAATGCAGCCCAAGAAAAATTGGACGTCATTTTGACTAAATGGGTTCAAAAAGGAAAATTGTCTGAAGATCGTAAATTGGCTGCTTTTAGCCGTCTTCAATATACCACCGATCTTGAGAAGGCGGCCAGTGGGGCTGATTTGATCATTGAAGCGGTAGTTGAAAAACTTGATGTGAAGCAGGAGGTTTTCGCCCAACTTGAAGAACTGGCCCCAGCAGAAACCATCTTTGCCACGAATAGTTCAACGATTGTCAATAGCCTGATTGCGAGTGTGACGAATCGTCCGGATAAGTTCATTAATATGCATTTCTTTTACCCGCCTCTAGTAATGGATTGTGTTGAGGTTGTAATGAGTGACCAAACATCCGAGGAAACAGCGAAGCTTGCAATGGAAGTCACAGAGAATATGAATAGGACAGGAGTTTTGTTGAGGAAAGAGATATCGGGATTCGTAGCCAACCGAATTTTGGGAGCGTTGCAGCGTGAGGCCTTATATTTGTATGAAGAAGGAATTGTTGACTATAAGGATATCGATTTGATTTGCAGGAAAGCTTTAGGCCATCCCATTGGTCCTTTTGAACTGATGGATCTATCAGGTATTGATGTAGGGTATTTTGTCATGCAGCAGCGTTTCAATGAAACTGGAAATCCAGAAGACAAGCCAAATGCTTGTATAGAAGAAAAGGTGAATAAAGGACATTTAGGCAGGAAAACAGGAAAAGGCTGGTATGATTATCCAAACCAAGGAGTGAAGAATTGATGACAAAATTAATTAAAGTGGTTAAGGAAAATAAGCTTGCGGTCATCACCATCGATAATCCTCCATTAAATGTAATCAGCAAACAAGTATTCAGAGAATTGGGAGAAACTTTCGATGAACTTTCAAAAGATACTGAAACTGTTGCGGTACTCATAACCGGTGCAGGCAATATCGCATTTGCGGCCGGGGCTGATATAAAAGAATTCCCTAGCATGATGGGGAACCCGAATATGAAAGAAATGGTAAAGGAAAGTCATGCCGTCCTAACTAAAATCGAACAGTTTCCTAAACCTACGATGGCTGTATTAAATGGCTTGACCTTGGGCGGCGGATGTGAACTGGCACTGGCCTGTGATTTGCGAGTAGCTGAAACACAAGTTCAAATCGGACTGCCGGAAGTGAAATTAGGCTTATTCCCTGGAGGTGGCGGTACACAGCGTTTGTCAAGACTTGTAGGTAATGCAAAGGCAAAAGAGATTATATTTACCGGTGATCCGCTTATAGCCGCGGAAGCGGAAAAGATCGGGCTTATCAATAAAGTCGTTGAGCAAGGGAGCGGCTTATCGGAAGCGAAAATCTTGGCCTCACGAATGACAAGGCACTCACTTCAGGCACTTTCGAGAATCAAGAAGGCGATTAATGAAGGAAGTGAGGCAACACTTGAAAAAGGTTTAGAGATTGAAACGAATCTTTTTGAAGAAATCTTCCAAACTGAAGATGTTAAAGAAGGGGTTTCCGCTTTCTTGGATAAACGTAAACCCGCTTTCGTACATCGTTAATCAAGGAGGGGTCTTATGCATGAATTGGAAGTCAGCGTCCGTTTTTCCGAAACGGATGCTTTGGGCCACATCAATAACACAAGCTATTTCGTATACCTCGAAGAAGCACGCATGAAATTTTTTGAAGCTTTAGGCCTAGCGACAAATGTAGAATCTTGGAATTTTTTGTTAGCCTCCACCAAATGCGACTTTATTGCTCAGGGATATTTCAATCAACTCTTGACCATTCGTACATCTTTGACAAAGGTAGGTACGAAAAGCTGTGATATGGTCCATGATATCCTCTGTTCACAAACTGGGGAAGTGATTGCTAAAGGAAGTGCAGTTTTAGTCTGTTTTAATTTTTTGAAACAAAAAAGTGAACCTATTCCTGAATTTATTAAAGAAAAGCTCATTTCACATCTTGTTCATAATTAGAATGACAAAGTCTAAAGGAGTGGAAGAACATGATTGACGATACGATTCCTGTTCGGCCCGGCGAGGAATTGAATATTGCTGCATTAGAAGGTTTTCTAAGAAAAAATGTATTGGACCTTCCAAATGAACCGTTGGAATTACAACAATTTTCTATGGGCTATTCCAATTTGACCTATCAGCTGAAAGTTGGTGAGTGGGAGGCTGTTCTCAGAAGGCCGCCGCTTGGCCCTGTTGCTCCAAAGGCACATGATATGAAGCGTGAACATCATATCCTTTCCTCAATCAACCCATATTTCCAAGCAGCTCCCGAGCCTATTCTGTTCTCGGATGATGAATCGGTCGCGGGGGCCCCTTTTTTTCTAATGGAAAGGAAACATGGAATTGTAATAGATACTGAATTTCCCAAGGGAATCGAGCCTACTTTTGAAAAGTGCCGACAGCTTTCATATGTGATGGTGAATCGGCTTGCTGATCTTCACTCGATTCCCTATGAGAAAACGGGTTTGATCGAAATATCCAAACCTGAAGGGTTCATTGAAAGACAAGTACACGGATGGATTTCCCGCTATGAGAGAGCAAAGACTGATGAAATCAAGGAAATTCGTCCGCTTATTAATTATTTTCAACAGAATATCCCGAAGTATAGCCAGACTTCAATAATCCATTATGACTATAAGATCAATAATGCCATGTTCAATCAGGACCTTACAGAGATGGTTGGTTTATTTGATTGGGAAATGTCCACCGTTGGTGATCCGCTAGCCGATCTAGGAGTGGCATTAAGCTACTGGACGGAAAGCGGTGACCCGGAACTTATCAAAATCGGTGTGGGTCAAGCGTCCGTCACGACTTTAACTGGTTTCCTGACTCGAAGGGAATTTATCGAGACGTATGCAGCAAGAAGTGGCAGGGATGTTACCAACGTCGATTTTTATTTAACCTTTGGTTATTTTAAGTTAGCTGTCATCCTTCAGCAAATCTATTATCGATATAAAAAAGGCCAGACTGATGATCCCCGTTTTTCCAATCTTGGAAAAACGGTTAAAAGCTTACTCACTCATGCTGCAAATGTAGCTGCGAAGGAAGTTTAATAAAATGGAATATATTCAAAACATTCATTTACTACTAAAAAAAGAAGAGATAGATGTGGAAAAGCTTCAAGAAGGGGAGAAAGTTGCGGTCATCCTGGATGTGTTATTAGCGACTACTACGATTATTTCAGCACTTCATGATGGAGCACGCCAGGTGATACCTGTCATGGATCCACTGGATGCCTTGGTGAAAAGCCAGGAATTGGACCATGGGGATTTTGTAGTGGCAGGAGAACTAAAGGCAAAGCCGGTTGATGATTTAATGTATCCAAGTCCAACGCTATTGAGTAAGTTGGTACGCGGTAAAACTTTAATATTGTCCACTACTAATGGAACGGTCGCGTTGAGGAATTCAGCAGCTGCCAAAAGGGTTTATATTGCTTCTTTGTTGAATAATCCGTCTGTTGCGGAAAAAATAAAAAAATATCATAAAACAGAAACGATCCTCATCGTTTGTTCGGGAAATTCAGGTGAATTCAGTCTGGAAGACTTTTACGGTGCAGGCCATTTGATAGATTGCCTGATTGCTGGATCACAAGGTACGTTCATACTCAACGATGCAGCAAAGGCTGCCAATGCGCTTTATCGCACGAATAGCGAAAATGCCTTTGATATCCTGAAATCATCGTATGTCGGACGGTTGTTTGACAAACATAGTTTGATCGCCGATTTGGAATTGGCGGCGCAAAAAGGTTCGTTGGATCTTGTCCCAAAGTTGGTGGATGGAAGGATCGAAGCGGAATTGAAAAGGCAGGAAACGTAGTTCAAAAATACAGAAAAGGAGTGAAGGGGATGAGGTTTTCGCAGTCAATAGCGGTGGTTACAGGTGCAGGCTCTGGTATTGGGAAAGCTACGGCGATGCGCTTGTCGGACGAAGGGGCAAAAGTGCTGTTGGTAGGGCGGACGAAAGGAAAGCTGGAGGAAGCAGCTGCAGAAATCAATGCCAGGCACCCGATTCCGGTTGCTGATATTTTCCCTGCAGATGTTACCGTCGAGGAAGAGGTAATGGAGCTGGCCAAGTATGTGAAGGAAAAATATCGTGACCTTCACATTTTAATCAATAACGCAGGTGGTTCAAAGTCCTCAAAGCTCCTGGATACATCTGCAGCTGATTGGGATATGATTCAACATGTCAATTTGAAAAGTGTCTTTCTAGTTTCCAAGTATTTGGGGAAATTGATGGAAGAAGGAGCTAGTGGGGGAAATGAAGGTTCCAGCAATCGGGCAATCGTGAATGTGGCTTCACTGTCAGGACATCAGGCAGGAGCGTTCATCCCGCATTACAGCTCTGCTAAAGCCGGAGTCATCAGTTTAACGAAATCTTTGGCACTGGAACTCGCTGCAGTCGGCATTCGGGTCAATTCCGTATCACCGGGATTCATTGAAACGCCATTGACGGAGGATGGACTGCAAAATGAAAAATTCGTAAAGTCCATTCAACGGAACACGGCACTGGAAAGAGTGGGGAAAGCGGAGGAAATAAGTAATGTCATTACCTTTGCTGCTTCCCCGGAGGCTTCCTATATGACTGGGACGGATTTATTGGTGGATGGCGGCTGGTTGATCAAATAGAAAAAGGGGATGGGTAAATGTTAAAAGAACACTTATTGAAAGAAGTAATCGATAATGTAATGATCCTGACTTTGAATCGCCCTGAAAGCTTGAATGCATTTAGTCCGGATATGATTGCAAGCTTAACGAAAGAGATTAAGGATGTAAAACAAACACCGCATATAAGGGCAGTCATCATCAAAGGGGCGGGAAGGTCATTCACTGCAGGAGGCGACGTCAAGTCAATGGGGCAGGCCTCTGCAGGTCAATTGTATGATCATGTTGGCAGAATGAATGAATGCATATTGGCTCTGGATGCTTCCGAGGTTCCCGTAATCGCTGCCGTCCATGGATTTGCTGCTGGTGCCGGATTCAATTTGGCACTCGCCTGTGATCTGATCGTGGCTTCCGATGATAGTCAATTTGCCATGAGTTTTTCACAGGTAGGCCTGATCTCTGATGGAGGGGGTTCGTATTTTTTACCTAAATTGGTAGGGCCCCACCTTGCAAAGCAGCTCTTCTTTTCGGCCGAGCCAATTTCTGGGGAACGCTTATATCAGCTGGGTGTCATTAATTATTTATATCCACTCAATCAACTTGAAGAGGAATCATTGAAACTTGCGGTAAAACTGGCAAATGGACCGACAAAAGCATATGGGATGATGAAAAAGCTCGTCAGCCATTCATATACGGCTACACTTGATGAAATACTGGAACAGGAACGTATTACGCAAACCTTGATGGTTTCCACGGAAGATCATCTTGAGGGGGTAGCGGCATTCAAAGAAAAAAGAAAGCCGGAATTTACAGGAAATTAATAAGGGAGGGATAAAGATGAAAGCTATTCACTTTGAAGAATACGGCGGACCGGAAGTACTGAAATTGACTGAAATGGAAAGACCTGTGCCAACAGGGCATGAAGTTCTGATTGAAATCGATTGTGTAGGCGTCAATTATGCAGATACAGCCAGAAGGGAAGGGCAATATGTAGTTCCTACGCCGCTTCCGTTCATTCCCGGTGCGGAAGTGGCTGGCGTAGTGGTGGAAGTTGGTGGAAAGGTGACCAAAATCAAACCTGGTACAAGGGTCGTCAGCTTAATTGAATCTGGTGGATATTCAGAATATGCCCTTTCTGATGAATTCTCGGCCATTCCGCTTCCTGATGCCATTCAGTTCCATGAAGCTGTTGCCTTGCCCCTCCAAGGTCTGAGCGCCTATCATATTCTTAAGACAATGGGACGCATGCAACAGGGGGAAACGGTATTGGTCCATGCTGCTGCTGGGGGAGTGGGAACGATTGCCGTACAGTTAGCCAAAATCTTCGGGGCTGGAAAAGTGATTGCCACCGCCAGTACAGTGGAAAAGTTGGAACTGGCTAAAGAGATGGGGGCAGATGAACTCATTGATTACACGCAAGAAGGATGGGAAATGAAAGTCCGTGAGGTCACGGGAGGAAAGGGAGTAGACGTCGCGCTGGAAATGGCTGGAGGGGATATTTTCAATAAAACATTGAAATGTTTGGCTCCATTTGGACGTCTTGTTGTTTTTGGTAATGCAAGTCGTAAGCCTTATACGATGAACCCGCAGCAATTAATGAGGCGCAATCAATCCGTCGTGGGTTTTTTCCTGCCACAGATCATGAAACACCCGGATTTGCTGTTGCCTAGCATTCAAGACCTTTTTGCATACGTTGCGTCTGGGGAGCTTAAGTTAACTATCGGGGGCATCTACCCAATTGAAAAGGCAGCAGCCGTTCATGAGGAAATGAACGCCCGGCAAACGAAAGGGAAGTTGATTTTGCAGGTTAAATGAGAATAAGGGGTGTATGATGCACCCCTTCTAGGATTTCACTTGTTCCTTTGACCCTAAAGAAAGCACGCCTCAATCCGTATCAGTGCTAACATCTTTATCTGGATGCATGAAAGGCGGCTGCGGCGCTATTTTAGACTCTAATAGTTGGCGGTTTTCAGTTGAATTCCAGCCTATATCATTGGTGGGGTGTACCCATTCGTCTCCAGCCATGATTTCCGGGTCTGTATCTTCGCTCCAGTTTTCGAGTGGTGAGTTTTCAGAGGCATATTTACTGTCGCCAATTACGACTCCATAATCATTGACGAATGGAGCCTGTGGTTTTATACCGGTCCCTTTAAAGCTTGGTGCGTTAATTTGGTGTGGTTGTGTATCGTCGACAATTGGTGAATCCAATTTCTTTTTCATGTAGTGTCTCCCTTTTCGTTTTACGGTTATTTTTCTCGTCTGTCCCTATATTATCCCTGAATAATTTCCGGCATTTTTACCCCATTCTAAAAGGTAAACTATATTAAAAAGGGTGGATGAAAATGAAACGGAAAGCCAATGTGGATGGAGCTGTCAAAGCAAGTAAAACGCCAAAAAGAAATCAAGCTGAAAATGAATTTTCCAATGAGTTCGCAATGGAGGAAAATGCAATGAAAGGTGCCAACCGCAATTCAAAGCAAGGCAGAAAAGGAAGAAGTAATGGATAAAGAAAAACGGAACAGCGGGGAAAAGATGGGTGAACATGTACGAACTGAATTTGGAATCGAATTCAGCGGCGATATGAACGCAACTAAAATTTATGAAATTTTGGCAAAAGAAAATAAAAAACGTGAAAGTGATAAGTAAAAAAGGACGGACCCAGCCTTGGGTCCGTCCTTATTATTAATGCATGATGCTGCCGGATTTTGAAAGAGGGAAAATCGTTGATCCCTTACCACTCGGATCAAAATAGGCAAGCATGAATGAAGGTTTATCGACGATTGTTCCCTCGGCTAAATACGTTTCCAAATCAAAGGGAAGTGCCTCGAGCAACGTGTGTTTGTGTATTTCTTTTTCATTTAGGGCCAAAGCGGTGAAAGAGGAACCAAGCTGTTCAGGCTTATTGAGAATATATTCATATATCTCTTTCCGACCACTTTTATCTAATGAAGCTTCCCACCAAGGTTTACGTGGTTTGTATTTTTGATTCATGAAATAATCCAATTTCATGAGTCCGATAATGTTTTTTAGTTCGGCAGATTCCTGGGAAGCCAAAAACTGCTGTAAACGTCTGAACAAGTCTTCAAGCTGATGGCCGATTCGTGACCACCCTTGTTCATCCCAATAGGTACCGAAATCTTGAAAGAAGTCGAACGGTGATTGGAATACCGTTTTGACAAGATATTCCGTAGTATGATCCATTCTATGATCGTTCCAGTATTTTTCAAGTACATCTTCAACTTGTTTAATGCGGACAATGTCATCGAAGGATAAAACATTATTCCCCAATATTTCATAAGGAGCATGTTCGCTGTATATATATTGGTGTTCATCGGCTCGTATCCGTAAGCCGGTTCCACGAAGCATCTTTAAGAAACCAAGCTGCATCTCTTCGGGTCTAAGCTCGAAAACATCATTGAAGGTCTTTCGGAAAGAATGATAATCTTCTTCCGGTAAACCGGCAATAAGGTCTAAATGCTGATCAATTTTCTGACCATCTTTTACCATGGTTACGGTCCTGGTCAGTTTTTCGAAATTCTGTCTTCTCATTACTAGATCATTCGTATGATCATTCGTCGATTGTACCCCTATTTCAAAACGGAACAGTCCTGCAGGGGCATTGTCGTTCAAGAACTGGATAACTTCCGGACGCATGATGTCCGCCGTGATCTCGAACTGGAAAACCACACCGGGAAGATGCTCATCGATTAAGAATTGAAACATCTCCATGGCATAGCTTCGGCTGATATTGAAGGTTCGGTCAACGAACTTAATGGTCTTTGCACCATTAGCCATAAGGTACCTGATATCATCTTTAATCTTTTCACGATCAAAATACCTGACACCCACTTCAATCGATGAAAGGCAAAATTGGCAGCTGAACGGGCAACCTCGGCTAGTTTCGATATAGGTGACACGTTTAGATAGGTCGCCGCGGTCTTCTTCCAAACGATATGGAGAAGGGAGGGATTTTAAATCAACCTTGCCGTTCTGAGGCTGGATGATTTTTTTTCCATCCTGTCGGTACGCAATGCCGCCGATCTTCTTATAGTCATTCGAACCTTCAATTTCAGATAAAAGGGCCTTGAAGGTGACTTCACCTTCACCGATTACGATGAAATCAGCCCCGGGAATCTGATCAAGCCATTCCCCAACATCATAGGTGACTTCAGGTCCGCCGAGAATGATGACCAATTCCGGGTTGATTTTTTTTAGCATGGCTACGACTTTCATTGTTTCCTCGATGTTCCAAATATAGCAGCTGAACCCTATGACATCAGGTTTTTTGGAATGAAGGTCACCAACTATGTTCATAATTGGATCTTTTATCGTATATTCTGCCAGCTGGACATCATAATCAGGCTGGGCGTAAGCTTTTAAATATCGGATGGATAGCGATGTATGGATATATTTTGCGTTAAGAGTACTGATTATTATATTCATGTTAAAGGGCGTAAAAGAAACGCCTGGCTCCTTTCGTGTACATGTCTTTTTAAGCCAACAAGCACTAACGAGTAATTTTACCATAGCGTGCTCCATTTGAAAAATGAGTTATGGTATTGAAGGGGGAATCTTTGCTGCTTGAAAGTCGGATAATAAATCGAATTTGAAAAAACGGATAAAGCAGGAAATGCTTCATCCGTTTTATTTAAAACGCTTGTTTAATATAATCTTTCGTTTTAGTCATGAATCGTTTTGTTTTGGTCGCCTTCAATTCGATGATCGGCTGTGCCATGGAAGCGATCATTTCACTTGATAATAACACGGTAATCAAGAAAGAGAGTCCGGCGAGCATGATAAAGCTCTCTGTATTGCTGAAGTATTCCTGTATGGTGCTTTCGCGGAAGAAACGAATGAAGAAACCATGCAGCAGATACACATAAAGGGTTTGTTTACCCCAATTCGTAAAGAAATATTGTCTGCGTGGGATGAACGAAAGGAAGCTGAACACTGAAATGATGCTCAATCCATAAAATCCTAGGCGTTTAAACATGGACACGATTGTCGCATCTTCAAGTTCGGCATATGGTTTCGAACCGAGCAGCCATTTATAATTAATATCGGTATTTAAATAAAAACCGATAAAAATCACTAACATGACAATAAGTGATGCCAAACGAACTTTGGGAGTGAATAGTTTTTTTAAATGTTCCTTGCTTAAATGGTACCCGATCAAAAACATCGGGAAAAAAACGAATGTCCTGGAGAGACTAAGGTAATTGGAAATATTGTCTATATAACCAATCAATAATGCGATTATTAAAGATAAACCTATGCCTACTGATGGCTTTAGCTTTGAGAAACCAAGCAGCATGATGTTCCAACAGAATAAACTGATCAAGAACCATAGCGACCATTGGGGGTCAAGCAGGTCTACAGTGATGGCAGAACGTTCATATAAGAAATAATAGTAAACGGTATATATCAATTGGAAAATGATGTAGGGTAAAATCAGTTTTTTAGTAATTTTGCCCAAATACCCTTTTTGATAAAAACCTTTCGCAAAGAATCCTGAAACAAGGATAAAGGCAGGCATGTGAAAGGAATAAATGGTTTTATATAAAGCATATATCGTTTCACTGTCATGTATATACGTATTCAGCAAATGACCAAAGACGACAAATGCCATGAGAATGAACTTGGCGTTATCGAAGAAAAAATCACGTTGTTTCATTATTGCCTCCATTTAATAAATTTTAAGGTAGCTAGAAAGCATTGTTATTTCTTATTCCCTAAATACCTTGTACTAAATCATTATTTATTAAATTTATTATAAAAACCTTAAATTAAGCTTAACGCTAAGTTTTACAGCATTCAATATACTATCATTTGATATATAGGTTAATTTTGGATAAAGGAGTTTGCGCTGATTTTCGAAAAATACCGAGGAAAATCAAGATGGATGTCGAATAAAGTTGGGTAGGTATGGGTTTTGATGAGGGGGGTTAATATGAATATCGGTTATGAGAATGAAACGGAATATAAACAGGAAATTTTAAAATTGAATAAACAGATCGAAGGGTTTCTGAATATGTTCGATTCAATGTCAGAGCCTTATATCAGGGTTGATGAGGAACTGCGTCTCACTTATGCCAATGATGCCGCTTGTGCCCTGCTCGAAACACCTAAAGATCAACTGGAGTCCATGAGGATAACTGATTTTCTCGATGTCATCCCTTTAAATAACCAGGAAGTGTCAAGCACCCTAAAAACCTCGAATGAAAGTGAAAGGCAAATTATCCAGCTACATACCGGAGCCCTTAAGCAAATAGAGTTTATACGAATGGGATCACTTTCCGAAGGACAGCAGTTCTATCGTTTGGGGGATGTGACATTGGATGTTTCTTCGTCAAGGGAAACAGGGATGTCAAGACAGATGTTTTTGGACATTTTCGATACAGCCATAGAAAGCATCGTTCTATTCGACAGTTCAGGAATAATAATGGAAGTGAACCATGCCTTTATCCATGCCTTGGGCATTCCGAAAAAAGAGATTGTCGGTAAGAATATGAGGGACCTCATCTCCCCAGATTATAGGGGATATTGGGATGAGAGCATACAAAGAGCCTTTGATGAGTCGAACTATAAAGGGGAGGTAGAGATAAAGGTCGGGGATGAACTGCATCATTTTACTTTTTCGATAAGTTCAACGGTAGGAAATGAACTATATATGTCTGTGCTTGGAAGAATTACAGAATCAAATATAATAGAAAAAAAGTTAGAGACGAGCGAACGGATTTTTGCGGAATTATTCGACCAGTCCATGGATGCAATCATATTCTGGAATGATGACGGGATCATTTTTCGGGTCAATCATTCAGCGTGTAAAATATTCGAATCCAGCAGGGAGGATTTGATTGGCAGTTATATCTGGAAATACGTTTACAGCAACAATCACCATTTTAGTCAGATGATGGAAACATTTGAAAGAGACACCCAGGTGCGGGGTGAGCTGATTTATAAAATGCCTAATAACCAAATTAAATTGCTAGAATTGACTGCAAAAAAACATGAAGGTGACGGATATAACGTAACGATCTTTCGAAATGTCAGTGAGCGCTGGCTGATTGAGAAGGAATTAAGGGATAGTGAGAAGAAGTTCAGGAAGATTTTTGAGGGAACATTAGACGGCCTGATTTTATGGAATCATGAAGGGTTCACGGATATTAATGAAGCGGGTCAGAAAATATTGGAGATTTCGAAGCGCAAACTGCTTTCTTTATCTGTTAAGGGATTCATCGAAAAAATTCCTGAAAATGCTCCAGTCTTGAATGCTCATATTGAAAATGTTTATAAGCATGAGGTATACTCCTCCATCATTCCGATAACATTCGAAGATGGAAGAGTTAAGCATATTGAATTTTTGACGAGGAAAAATTTATATTCGAACCTGAATTTAAGCATTTTCCGTGATGTGAGTAAAAATCTCGAGATGCAGGAACAAATCCGTAAATCGGATACTTTGAATGTCGTTGGTGAATTGGCGGCAGGTATTGCTCATGAAATCAGGAACCCAATGACAGCCTTAAAAGGTTTTATCCAGTTGCTTGAGGACGGTGTTAAAGGGGAGTTTTCCACATATTTTCATGTGATTACATCCGAAATTAAGCGAATCGAAACCATTATCACGGAATTTTTGGTACTGGCAAAGCCGCAGGCGCTAAAAATTTTCAAACAGGATGTTCATACCATATTGAGAGAAACACTGGAATTACTGGCCGCTCAGGCACTGTTGGAAAATATTCAATTCGAGACATACTTTGAAGAAGATGAATGTAAGGTTTTATGTGAAGCGAACCAGTTAAAGCAAGTGTTCATTAATATCATCAAAAATGCATTGGAAGTCATGCCGGATGGCGGGTCTGTTCACATTAAAACAAGCCGATTTTCAGAGAAATACGTTTGCATTTCAATTACCGATAAAGGCATGGGGATTTCAACGGAAATGCTAAAAAAATTGGGTGAACCTTTTTATACGACGAAGGATAGGGGAACAGGGCTGGGGCTCATGGTCAGCTATAAAATCATTGAAGAACACAATGGCTATATAGAAGTGGAAAGCGAGGTGGGAAAAGGGACGAGTTTTCATATTTATTTGCCATTCGAGTAATGTAGAAGGGGATGCTCTATACCTTTCTTAAGTTAACGGAAAGCATGGATATTACATTAGGGATCCTTTATCGGATTCCTTTTTTGTTCCAGCATTATTATCCTGGGATTTCAAATGAGGGTTGTAATAATGATAAACATTTTTCCCCTTCACTTAAGGGGCTGTCCTGCTTTTAAATCATTGAGAAATTATTTGCTCGAATTGAATAAGCGAAAACTAATAATAGCATCCAAATGGGGGGATCTTTCAAAGCGATTTTCGGAGCTGTCTTCATATGAAATCTTCCTGATCAATATATGATGCTTATGCTTAGGAATTTCCGTCATATCCTGTCTGCTGATGGACAAAGCCATATCGCAATTTAAGAAGTTTTGTCTTTTTTTGCGAATCTATTTACATATAAGGCATATTTTGTAATACTTCTTTATTATAATGTAACTTTAAAAGGGCAGGAGTAGTGAATGTAGTTATGAATTCTAGGTGTGCAACGGAAATTTGTTCTGAGATTCGAATGAAGCGTTGGGAAATGATGGAGTTGGCGAAAATGTATGGACTTGGCCATGAGTATACCCTTCGCCAAAGTGAGCAGCTTGACAAACTTATAAATGAGTACCTGATCCTTCAACATCATTCATCAGTGGAAGTGAGAAATAAGCGCGAAGAAATGGTTGTTATTGTACAGCAGCCCTTTAATGATGACATTTCCTTTTAGAAGGAAATGCAATGCCCATGACTTTTTATATTAGCAGGCAAGAGACAATCAGCTTTGTGTGATTTCTGGTGAAATGAATCATATCTAAAAACAAATAAAGAAAGACTTATATAAACAAGAATATATCTTTGGAATTTCCTTTGGATTTGGGGTATATATCGAGGGGAGGTCACCAGAAGGTGTCCTTCGTGCATCGGATTGGTTTAGAAGTCTTAATTTTTCTGAATGGATTACACTGATAAATAAAAAGTAAGAGCTGACTCACTTGATGGAGCCAGCCATGGAAGTACCGCAATTATAAAATTTCCAATAATATGACCATGAACAAAAGGCCGATAATGAAGGAATAGGTGGATGTGCGTTCATTACCATCCCCATGGCTTTCGGGAATCAGTTCCTTATAAACGATGAAAAGCATGGCCCCGGCGGCGAAAGCTAGGCCGTATGGAACCAGGAACCCAATGTAAGAGGTTAAATAATAACCCAGTAAGCCTGTAATTATTTCGATGGTGCCGGTTAAGGTTGCAATCAGGAATGCTGTGAGTTTACCGATTTTTTGATTAATTAAAAACAAGGCGACCAGTAAGCCTTCCGGAGCATTTTGCAGGCCGATGGCAAAAGCGATCAAGTTACCTGTATCAGCTGTATCAGAGGCGTAACTGACCCCGACAGAAAGCCCCTCAGGAATATTATGGAGTGTAATGGCAGTGATGATGAGCAAGGCCTTTTCATCGAACTGAATACCACTTTTCGTATGGCTGAGATCGATATGAGGAATGTTTTGTTCCATGATCGTTAATGTCATTACCCCGAGAAAAACCCCAATTACTAGCTGAATATACCCTCCGGTGGCCAGAGACTCCGGGATCAGGCTCAATAACGAAGCAGCCATCATGATTCCAGCGGTAAATGCCAGTAGCGTGTCTCTGAATCGATGTGTGATTGAACCTTGAATGAACAAGATCGGTAACGCACCAAACCCTGTAGACATAGCAGATAGGATGCTGCCTAATAAAACTCCACTCATAAATTTCTCCTTTGTAAGGTACTTATCGTTACTTCTTTGCGAATTTTTGGGTGAAACAATAATTCATTGTATTTAGACATAAAGAATATGTTCCTGGAAAAAACCATTTTGCATCAATCTTCTGCATACCATTTTTTCAATGTTAGATCAGACGGTAGCAATATGCTGATGATCCCCAGTAATGGCAGGAATCCCACTAGCTTAATCATGGATTCAATTCCAATTATATCTGCAATGGCTCCCAATGAAACGGATCCAATGGCACCCATTCCGAAGGCTAAACCTACGGTCAAGCCTGCCATCGTACCGACTTTTCCCGGAACCAATTCCTGTGCGTATATTACCGTGACGGAAAAACTGCTCATGATAATGAATCCCGCTATCAATAATAAGATAAAAGCGGCTGTAGGAGGTACGAATGGTAAAAGTGCGGTTATTGGCATACTGGCAGCGAAAGAAAAGAAAATGATGTTTTTACGTCCGAATCTATCAGCAAGCGGGCCTCCGAAAAATGTACCTACAGCACCAGCTGCCAAAAAGGCAAATAGGAAAAATTGTGCGGCTTTTATCGTGAATGAATATTGCTCGATCAAATAAAAACTATAAAAGTTCGTCATGCACGATACATACCAGGAACGGGCAAAGATTATGAATAAAATCAATACCAGGGCTTTGGCCACTTTATGGGACCGCTCTTTATTGATTATTTTTGCAGCAAGCTTCTTAGGCTGGAAGTGAATTAATTTTTGGGAATACCAATTGGCAATATACAGCAATAGGATAACGGCCATTAAGGCAACCAGGGCAAACCAGAGTGCGCCTTTCTGACCAAATGGAACAAGTACGATGGCTGTGATGAGTGGGGCAAGTGCCTGCCCGCTATTCCCGCCGACCTGATAAATGGATTGTGCCAGGCCCCTCTTTGGTCCGCCTGCCATGTAGGCAACCCTGGAGCCTTCCGGATGGAATATGGCCGACCCTAAGCCCATCAGGATGACTGCACCAAGGATAATGGTATAGTTTGGGGCAATTGCGAGAATGATGACCCCGATTAAAGTACTGGTCAACCCAATGGGCAATGCATATGGAAATGGTTTTTTATCCGTATAGAACCCAACTGCCGGTTGCAGGAGCGATGAGACGATATTCAGGCAGAATGCAATCATTCCAAGCTGTGTATACGAAAGCGACATTGATTTTTCGAGGATTGGGAACATGGCCGGTACGACGGCCTGAAGAGAATCATTCATTAAATGGCATATGCCTATGATGATCATGATTTTCAGAGTCATATCTTGTTTTTGCGGTTTTGTTTTAATGGCAGCGATACTTCCCATCTGTATATATCCTTCTTCCTGATTAAGATTTTTACCTATTCCATAAATAGATTCAAGAAGCATGCACCGTATGCATGACACCTTAAATAAATCGGGATCGTTACTAGTCTTCATGAAAAATTCGATAACTCTTCAAAGTATTGCTAAGTGTGGTCTTTTATAAGCGGCAAGCTGATTGTAACGGTTGTACCGACCAGAGGTTTACTTGAAAACTCGATGGTGCCGTTAAAAGATTCAATGATTCGTTTACACACAAATAGCCCTAATCCCGTTCCTTCTTTTTTCGATGTATAGAAGGGATCGAACACTTTCCCTATATCTTTTTCATTCAATCCTTGCCCGTTATCGATGATCATGATTTTAGCCCATTCATTTTCATGGTGAATACGAATCCTTAACTTTTTCCCAACTTCCATGGCCTCGAAACCGTTTTTGGCAATGTTGAGAATGACTTGTTTGAGTTGGTCCTTTGTACAATGAACCAGGATTGGCTCCTTTATGATATTCCATTCCACTTCAATATTGAAGTGACGTGCTTCTGATTCTATTATTGGTCTCAATTCAGCAATGATACTGCGAATATCATATAAGGATAAAGTTTGTACCATTGGCTTTCCTAAAATCAAAAATTCGCTGACGATGCTATTGATCCGTTCAATTTCCTTCATGATGACAGAGTAATAGAACTGATCTTGCTCCTCAGGGTGTTTTTCAACCAGTAACTGCACTAGCCCCTTTATGCCGGTCAGTGGGTTTTTTATTTCATGTGCAGTACTTGCAGCCAATGTACCGACAAAATCTATTTTTTGGTTTTCATTTAGTAATTTTTGTTTTTTGGCATGCCTGCGAACGATCACTTCCTCCATGATGATATAAATCATGTGAGTAATAAAGAAGGTGAAAAAAACAAGCATTAAAAAAACATTCATGTTATTTGTGTTAATCTTGTCGGGCACTTTGACGCTCAGTGTCCAATCAACTTCGGTCAAAGGAACATCCACCCATGTTGAATGTCCATTGAATCCCTCGGCATTTATATCTAAAATTCGGGTTTTGTCCTTTGTTTCCAATATAAAGGTATGACCTGGGCTGAGCATTTTTAATATTTTTTCCATATGATCCAGCCTGATATGTGCCAATAAAAACCCTTGCACTTTTTTATCTTGATCCAGTATGGGAGCAAAAATGGAAAAATAATTAAAATGAGCGTTATAAAGCTCCTTTGTTCCTGCAACAACTGCTTTTTGAGTTTTTACTGCACGTTCCATATCATTTTGTTCGATTAAATGGTAATGATGGAAATTCTTATTCGTACCCGAAATGGAAACACCGTCGCGATTTAGCCAATATACTCCGGCATACCTGGAATCTGTATCTTTGATCCAGTTCATAAGCAGTTCGGTTTTTTTGTCATCCATATAAAGCACGGAACTGCTAAGGCTAAGCAGCTCAAGGTTTTCCTTCGTTTCCCTTATAACTTGATCTATGTATTCTTGATAAACCGTTCCCGCCCATTCAGCTTGTTCCTGTCTTTCTTTTAGAAGGGAACGTTCTAAATGCATCCAATAAATGATAGAGAGAAAAATTAATGGTAAAATAACAATAAGTAGATATGTGGTGAATTTATGCCTCGTTTTCATGTTTGTCACTACTTTAGCTTTTTTTTCAAGTATATCAAAATGATTGATTAAACAATAGTGCATACTAACAGGGCAGATTGACAAAAAATCCTTTATGTCATATAATAACTTTTAATTCAAGATATTTTAATTAAAAATTTTTAAGGTTGTGAAGTTATGGAGAATAATAACATCCAACAGTCTTTGAAACTGTTCATTGTGATGTCTAGAGCTCATCGATCCATTAATGATGTGGTTAATAAACATATAGCTGAAGAGGGTTTGAATCCAACTGAGTTTGCAGTACTGGAATTGCTTTATCATAAAGGGGATCAGCCTCTTCAGCAAATAGGCGGAAAGATCCTGCTAGCTAGCGGCAGCATTACCTATGTCGTGGATAAACTTGAACAGAAGGAATATCTGCAGCGCATAGCATGTAAAGAGGATCGCCGTGTAACCTTTGCAAAGATAACCGATAAAGGAAAGGCCTTTATTGAAGGAGTTTTTCCTGAGCATGAAAAAAGAATCGATGATATCATGAGTGTACTTACGCAAGATGAAAAGGCGACCGTGATTGAATTGCTTAAAAAGATTGGGTATTCCGCTCAAAATTAGCTAAAGAAACAGCACCTTGATTTGACTACAGGTGCTGTTTTTTTATGTCTGATAAAACATGAATTTGTTTTAGCGACATAAAAAGGTTTTTAATAACGCAGTGGCGAATTAAATTACATTAAGATAATCGTGATAATGGTGAAAGTTTCTTGGAAACGAATCCGATTGGATAACGACACTCTGGTTTATACAGAAAAAATGTTTTATATTCGAAAAGGAGCCTACATATGAAATTTAATGAGTATCAATATAAACGTCCTGAAATGGATGAAATTAAAACCCGGTTCATGAAAGCTTTGGAAAAGTTTACGGACGCTGCAAACGCCGATGCACAAATAAAAGCCATGGAAGAAATAAACGGAATTCGAAATTATGTAGGTACGATGTTTAATTTGGTCTATATCCGGCATTCCATAGATACCAATGATGTTTTTTATAAAGCGGAGAATGATTACTTAGATGACTTCTCCCCTGAAATGGAAGAATTGACCTCGAAATTTTACAATGAACTCGTTCGCTCGAAATTCCGTAAGGAGCTTGAGGAGAAATGGGGAACTCAACTATTTGACCTGGCAGAGGCCCAACTCAAAACCTTTTCGCCCGAAATCATACCACAACTGCAAAAAGAAAATAAATTATCAAGTGAGTATTCACAATTAATTGCCTCTGCAAAAATTCACTTTGATGGAAAAGAATTAACACTTGCGCAGCTTCAGCCTTTTATGGAGTCCTCGGACCGTGAGTTAAGGAAAAATGCAAGTGAGGCATATTACGGTTTCTTTGAAGAAAAGCAGGAGGAATTGGATCGTATATTCGATGAACTTGTCAAGGTTAGGAATGGGATTTCGACAGCGCTGGGTTATGGGAATTTCGTGGAACTTGGGTATTATCGAATGACAAGGACTGATTATGATGCTGATATGGTTGCTGTATTCCGCAAGCAGGTGAAAGAGGAAGTGGTACCGCTTGTCACCCGGCTGAAGGAACAGCAGCGGGAACGTCTTGGATTGGAGAACCTGAACTATTATGATGAGAATTTTCATTTCAGAACGGGTAATGCCATTCCAAAAGGCGATGCTGAGTGGATCATCGATAATGGGAAAAGGATGTACCAGGAACTATCACCTGAAACGAATCAGTTTTTCAACTATATGATTGATAATGACCTGATGGACCTTGTGGCGAAAAAAGGAAAAGAAAGCGGTGGCTACTGTACTTTTATAGAAGACTATAAAGCTCCATTCATCTTTTCTAATTTCAACGGTACTTCCGGGGATATTGATGTTTTGACACATGAGGCAGGTCATGCATTCCAAGTGTATCGCAGCCGTGATCTTGACATTCCTGAGTATTATTGGCCTACATATGAAGCATGTGAAATCCATTCGATGAGCATGGAATTTTTAACTTGGCCATGGATGGAGCTATTTTTCAAGGAAGATACGGAAAAATATAAGTTTTCCCATTTAAGCGGTGCCCTCATATTCCTCCCGTATGGGGTAGCTGTTGATGAATTTCAGCATTTTGTCTATGAAAATCCTAATGCCTCCCCCGTTGAAAGGAAGCAGGCTTGGCGTAAGATCGAGATGGAATATTTGCCGCATCGTAATTATGAAGGAAACGAATTCTTGGAGAATGGCGGGTATTGGCAGCGGCAAAGCCACATTTATCAATCACCTTTTTATTATATCGACTATACATTGGCCCAGATTTGTGCTTTCCAATTCTGGAAAAGGTCGACTGAAAAAGATGAAACGGCTTGGGAGGATTATTTGAATCTGTGCCAACTTGGAGGCAGCAAGTCCTTCCTTGATCTCGTTGAATCTGCGAATCTAAAATCCCCGTTTGTTGACGGTACTGTACAGTCCGTTGTGAAGGTGATAGACGAATGGCTCTCCACTGTTGATGATAAAGCATTATGAAATGATCTAACTCCGAACCATGATTATAAAAGAAGACTTGGTTATCCTTCATGAACACTTTTTTTATAGAAAGAAACATTATTGGATGGAAGAAATTTGCGACACTCCTGCCGAATCACTGACTAGCCGAGACCTCACAGGCGCTTGCAATTATGCGGCATGAAAGACAGTCAGCGGAAAGGGAACTAATTTCTGGAATAAACTGGTACGTTTATTAATTAGTTTACAGTCTGAACGCTTGGAGATTATTCCAAGCGTTTTTTTAAAATCTTTCATGCGTTCGGAATGATGCTTCACAGTGAAATGCATAGGGGGTTTCAGACTGCACGATGAGAGGATGTAACCCAGGAAAAAAACAGCTGACGAAAGGAATATTGCTCGGCTTGTCTTAAATGTCTCTTCCTTACATATAAATGTAGGGAGGAGGGGAGAGTATGCTGTCAAGGTGGTCAGGGAGTTTTCAGATTGCAGCGGTTTATGTAGGCACAGTCGTCGGTGCAGGATTTGCAACTGGAAAAGAGATTGTCGAGTTTTTTACCCGTTATGGTTTTTATGGCTTTATCGGGATTTTAATAGCAGGTTATATTTTCATTTTCACCGGCACGAAAATCATGCTCATTTCCGCAAGGATCAGAGCATCTTCTTATGAGGAGTTCAATCAATTTCTTTTTGGCAAGAAAATAGCAGGAATCATCAACTTCTTTTTCCTTATCATGCTGTTAGGGGTGACGGCTGTCATGATTTCGGGTTCAGGAGCCGTTTTTGAAGAACAACTTGGCGTGCCTAAAAGTATTGGAAGTTGGTCTACGATCATACTGGCATCCTTGGTCCTGATGATGGGCATGCGCGGTGTTTTCACTGTGAACTCGTTTGTTGTACCAATCATGATCTGCTTTAGCGTGATTCTTTTTTTCTCGACTTTAGGTAATGTGGATTTCTTTAAGACCCTGACAAAAGTTCCGGATGAAGTGATCACCATGAAAATGATTTTGTCCCCCTTTGCCTATACAGCCTTTAACCTGGCTTTGGCACAGGCTGTGCTGGTTCCGGTTGCGTATGAAGTTCGAGATGAGAAGGTCATTAAGCATGGAGCAATTCTTGGAGGTATATTCCTGACCATCATTTTATTGACGGGGCATTTTTCACTTATGACACTTCCTGACGTGAATCGTTATGAAATTCCTTCAGCAGTTATTATGAGAACGGCGGCCAGTCAGTTGTATTGGATGTTCATTTTGGTGATATACGGCGAGATATTCACTTCGGTCATCGGAAACATATATGGCTTACAGAGGCAAATCAGCAGTTATATTAAATTGCCAAGCATGCTGATCATAGCGGTGATCTTTTTAATAGCTTTAATCATTAGTGAATTCGGATATGGAAGGTTACTAGGATATATTTATCCGGTTTTTGGATACATAAGCCTCCTTTTTTTAGTGCTTGTCTGGAAGTGCAAGGCGGGCAAGGAGTAATGGAGAACGGGGGGCCTGACCCTAGCCCTCCGTACCAGGGGGGAAATCAATGGTCACCCTTTCATCAGCGTCTTAGCCAT
Organism: Peribacillus sp. 05N428; assembly: GCF_056397085.1. Taxonomy (NCBI): domain Bacteria; kingdom Bacillati; phylum Bacillota; class Bacilli; order Caryophanales; family Bacillaceae; genus Peribacillus; species Peribacillus sp. 05N428. The sequence goes on from NZ_JBFTMS010000023.1 coordinate 82,650, forward strand.
CTCTAGAAAAGCATCCCGGTAATCTTTATCTTTTTTCGTGAACATAGTTAAGCGGACGGGTGCTTTTTCATCCTTGAGCAAAATGGAAGTGATGACATCATCCCCACTTTCCACTTCAAATCCTGTGCCGCTCCCGATATCAAGTGAAGGATCCCTAATCGTTTCTGAAATGCTTTTCAGCTGGGCTTGAACATTTTCTTCCACCTCATCCCAACTGACATCGGCCTTCAACAATTCGATTCTCATATAAATGGAGTCATCTTCAATCAGGAACACAATATCTTTTCCTGGTTCTTCGGCACTTAGCTTGAATTGTTGCAAAACATAGAGGCTGAACGGTTGATTATCGCTTTTTTTTAGGAATGCTGTTTTTTCTTTTGCTTCCCCGTTCATTGTATACTGCAGGTTTTGCTCCATCAGTCTTATTTTGTTATCGCTTCGGTTATTACGATTGCCTCTTTGAGAAGTATTGCCTCCGTTCTCCTCTTTTATTGAATCTTCCTGTGGCTCATCTGCATTTTCGTCTGTGGCCGTACCGCAGCCAGTCAGCAGAAAAGCGGCGAATGTGACACTGCCAATATAACGTGTCCAACAAGTCATGTGTTTCCCTCATCTTTCTGATAGAAATTTCAAACTGGTTATTCCTGCATCACATACAGATGCTTTGCCCTTTAATGAATTAGACGGCATGAAATAGAAATGGTTACAAAAAGCGGGGGAATCGAATGGGAAGATTGCTAAAAAGTGAAAAACGGAATGGTCATCTAGTAACCATCCCGTTTGATAAATTGAATTATCCTATGATTTTATAATTTTTATGGTTTACGACTGTTTTTTGTTCAAGCTCCAAATCACGATAATTTTCCATATACGTGACGTCCACGATTACTGAGTTCTCGTTCACTTTCTCGACGATTCCTTTTAAGCCTTCTCTAAATTCAATGATATTTCCAACTTCCGCTTTCTTCATGGTAATCATCCTTTCCCATTTTGTTTCCAATGATCAAAAAGTAACAATGGAGTAATTGGATTATTCGAACATCTTGCCGTTTAGATTTTGACGTGGGAAGTGCTAGTAAGAGAATTAGTTATCTCTTATGTCGGTACAGTAAGCTAAACTTTTAAAAGGAGGTACGATTCTTGTAATGGAGCGTTGTAAAGATGTGGCATAATTTGGTATATCTTGCAAACGCAGTTATGCGTACCAGTATGTAATTATATGTACAAAAAATGCCAATCATTTTACATTATGATATTTTAATATACAGTTTGCACTATTTTAAAGCATTCGTAAAGAATAATGTAGTGAGTGGGCAACAAAAAATTCTAATTTATATTAAGTGGCAAGCTTATGTTAAAATGAAAACGGAATTTCTCCTGTCTGAAAATGATGGAACATTCGATAATTAAGGAGGATAATATATGAATGCAGAGGAAGCAAAAGAAGTACTCGATAAATTGGCAAATCGGGAAATGGAAGAGTTCCGGATAACAAAAGAAGAATTTTTAGCTTTTCGTGAGGTCCTTGTCAATAGGCATGACTTTAAACATTTTCGGGGGAATGCTCAACATAACGGTGTGATAATTTATACGTATTTAGAAGAAGCGAGAAGTTGATGGATGTATAATTTGGGGTGGCTCATGATTGAGCCACCCCAAATTATTTATATTGGAAAAATCAATTGTTTCCTTAATTTATTTAAGGCGGACTTTCTCCATGATTTGACGGCTGCAGCAGTAACTTGATATATCTCAGCGATTTCAGTCACGGTTTTATTTTCAAGGTATGTCTGTAAAAGCCAGCGTTGCTGATTCAGTGTCAATCCTACCGTGTAGGTTAATACATTATCGATGGCAAAGGCCTCTTCATGCATTGAAAAAGGATCTTTAATCATCTCTAATAGGAAGGAATCAAAGGGTTCGGTACGGATTTCATATTTATGATGATGCTTTAATTCGTTCAGAATTTTGCCTTTGATTACCGTATAGGCATAGTTGGAGAATTGTCCGTATTCTTCATTGAAATTCCCTAATGACTCCCATAAAGCGATCAAGCCTACTTGAAAATATTCTTCCTTATTTTTATAGATGGAAAGTGAGCGGATAATATGATGGATCATCGGGGTGAATTCTTCCGTTAGCGCTGAGAAATCTTTCATTAAGCAAGTCACCTTTAGAAAGTGCACTTTCCTGTATTCCCGGGTGCTTCTACCATAAATAAATCGATCGGATAAAGCCAAATGGCATAACCGAAAAATGGCGGTAATAACAAGTGGGTTTTAAAGGAGCTAAAGAGAACCTTTTTGATGAGAAAAGGATAATTAAGGAAATGTTGAGTGTGTGGGAGCAAATGAAAAAACACATCCAAAGATTGGATGTGCCGAAACATGATGTACCGTTTGTCGAAAAGGGAGTTTGGAATGGCCTCATTTAAAACAAGGATATATTTTATAGTTCAACGTTGATTTCCACTTCAGGCACTCGCTTTCCGCGGGCGGTCGGGGAGCCTCCTCGGCGGGCCTGCGGGGTCTCCCTTGCCTCGCTTTCCCGCAGGAGTCTCGTACCTTCGGTTCCAATCAACTTTGTTTTAAAAGATAGAAATCCTTTTGTCCAGAGTTTTTTTGAGGCGGTGTAAAATTTAGATTTCCACTTCAGGCACTCGCTTTCCGCGGGCGGTCGGAGAGCCTCCTCGGCGCGCCTGCGGGGTCTCACTTGCCACGCTTTTCCCGCAGGAGTCTCGTCCTTCCGTTCCAATCAACTTTGTTTTAAAAGATAGAAATCCTTTTGTCCAGAGTTTTTTTGAGGCGGTGTAAAATTTAGATTTCCACTTCAGGCACTCGCTTTCCGCGGGTGGTCGGAGAGCCTCCTCGGCGCGCCTGCGGGGTCTCCCTTGCCACGCTTTTCCCGCAGGAGTCTCGTCCTTCCGTTCCAATCAACTTTGTGTTTTAAAAGAAAAAACTGCTGGCTCGTCTTATTCCCAACCCTGTTTAAGACTAGTTTTTTCTTCATGTTTTTTTCCTGTAATCCTTAATGGATGGAAGAAATATGCGACACTCCTGCCGAAAAACTGGTTGGCTGAGACCCTGCAGACGCTTTCTTTGATGAGGCTTGGCAGGCAGTCGGCGGAAAGGGAGCGGATTTCTGAAATCAACTCGATCTTTTTTTTATAAAAACCGTTGTTAACTTTGCGATTTTCTGAATCCAGCATCCTGTGCGTCTTTTTCAGTACAAAACATTTCTTCTGGTTTAGTTATTTCGTAATATTGGCCCGAAGGAATGTGATAAATTTTATTGCCTTTGGAATTTATATTTCCTTTAATTTGCGGGTTATTGCAAGACCCAATGGGCTTTTCCACGGATGCTTCTTTTGACTTCGAATCATCAAACCCTTTTGAAGTTGCATAGTTTTCGATTGACCAAATACCGATTTCGTTTTGTTGGGCTTGTTTTTGAATATTTTCCAATTCATCAAGGTATTTCGTGTTCGGTGCATAAACATAGGCTACCCTTGCCAGTCCTTTTTCCAGCAGCAGTTTATTCACCATTTTACCATCAACATAAAAATAGGCCAGCAGCCGGCCGTATTTATCTCTTTCACCTATGCCGGTTTCTACTTCCACTTTAGAGCCAGAAGGCATGAGTTCCTTGGCGAACTTGCTTGCTTCAGGTCCAAAAGGCTGAACGGGCTTGGATGGGTGCACGGTTTCTGGAGTATCTATCAACAGGAGCCTGACCGTTTCTTGATTTCCATTAGTCATTTTGATTTTGACTGTATCTCCGTCAATAACTTTGATGATCTCGGCTGTGAATGTCTTGCCTTTTTCTTCATTTGAAGAGTCCGCACTGGATTGGGTGTCTTCGTTGGAGAGTGAATCTTCCTGTTTGGATTGATTGATCAGATTATCTGAAGCTGCCTGGCAGCCAGACAACGTGATCAGGCAAAGTGCAGTAAGGAGAAAAACATTCAGGTAAGAATGTAAAAAGGAATTTCCGTTCATGATAAGTCCCTCCATTTATTAAGGTGTTTTCCACATCAGTCATGGATATATTCGGCAGGAATAATACTAACCTATAAAAATGCGAAAGAAAATGAAAATCTTTACATGCATCGCTACCCCAGATCAGGATAGTTTCTTATAATGATATGGTGGAGTAAGGGAGGCAGGCGGGTAAAATGATATTCAGGCTAGAAAATATTAAATATAAAGGGATTTTGAATATTGATGATTTGCAAATACCGGCGTATATGGTAACTTGTTTGACTGGGGAGAGCGGTGCAGGAAAAACCTCACTGCTACGATTATTGAACAGGATGGATGACCCGGATAGCGGTTTGATTTATTATCAGGATCAGTTGCTGGATGAATTCAACCCGATAGAGCTCCGGCGTAAAGTCACAATGCTTTCTCAGGCACCATTCACTTTACCGGGTACGATTGAAGAAAATCTTCAGATTGGCCTGGAGCTGACAGAACGGGAAAAAAAGGATAAAGAAGAATTGGTTAAAGCACTTGATACCGTCCAGTTGCAGAAGTCCTTAGACGAGAGTGCGGAGAATCTTTCTGGCGGGGAGAAACAGAGACTGGCACTGGCGAGGTTACTTTTATTGAACCCCGAGGTGTATTTACTGGATGAGCCGACTTCAGCTCTTGATGAGGAAGCCGAGCTGACGGTCATGGGGTGTTTTTTAGAAGAAGTGAAGCGGGAAAAAGGAACGGTCATCATGATAACCCATTCAAAACAGCTGGCGGACATGTGTGCTGAGCATAGGATCGTTCTGAAAAAGGCGAAGGAGAGTGACTATTAATGGAGTCGAATGGGATAATAGATATTGAGTTCTGGCGTCTTTGTGCGGCCTATGTGTTTGTAGTGATTCTGCTCATGATCGTGAAGTGGCGCGGGATTACACGGGAAAAGCAAATCATGCTGGCCACAGTGCGGATGACTGTCCAACTCATTCTCGCAGGATATGTTTTGACATATATCTTTGAAAATCCCCACCCATTACTTTCTTTAGGATTTTTATGTGCGATGGCCCTATTTTCCATCCATAATATTTTTAAGCAAGTGTCCCATACTCTTAATAAGAAAATCAAAAGGATGGTTATCTTAAGTATGTTGTCAGGTCCCATGGCTGCCTTGTTTTATTTTAATGTGGTCGTGATCCATTTCACGCCATGGTATGAGCCGAGGTACTTCATTCCAATTGCAGGGATGATCGTGGGGAATGCCATGACCGGAGTGACATTGGCGCTTAAAAACCTCCATGATGGGATAAGCGGTAATCGTGAAAAGGTAGAAGCGATGTTGATGCTTGGAGCGACTCCAGCGAAGGCTGTGAAGAAATATGTGGATGCTGCATTCGACTCGGCTGTGCTCCCGACTTTGAACAATATGCTCGGGATGGGGATTATCTTCCTTCCAGGAATGATGACAGGGCAAATCATGTCGGGGATAAGCCCGCTAATTGCTATTGAGTACCAGATTGCGATTCTGATTGGGATTCTCGGAAGTGTTTCATTAACGGTGGTCCTCTTCATTATGCTGAGTTTCAGGGCTTTTTTCACCAAAAATGCGCAGCTGTCCATTTAATCATTGAAGAATCTGAAAAGTAATAGTTGCAGTTCCATCTATATTTTTGTACTATTTTGTAGGTACCAATAGTTTTGGTTTGTTTGTTGGGAATGATAATGCTATCCTGATAAGGAAAAGGGCATTTCTTTTTTCATTTGGATAGAGAAAACCCCTTACATAACCTATTTTTGTTAATTTATCTTAAAGGAGATTGATCTATATGGTAGAAAAAACATTTACAGTAACTGCAGAAACAGGAATTCACGCTCGTCCGGCAACATTGCTTGTACAAGCTGCAGGAAAATTTGATTCAGAAATAAACCTTGCATATAAAGAGAAAAAAGTGAACCTTAAGTCCATTATGGGTGTAATGTCCCTAGGTATCGGCAAAGGGGCGGAAATTACGATTTCTGCTGAAGGAAGCGATGAAAACGATGCACTGAACACACTTGCCGAAACGTTGAACAGAGAAGGATTAGCAGAATAATGTCCACTTTGATTAGTGGAATAGCAGCTTCAAACGGAATAGCCATCGCTAAAGCCTATCGACTGACTGAGCCAGATTTATCGATTGTAAAAAGAAGCATAGAAGATGTCGGGGCTGAAATATCCCGTTTTAAGGAAGCTATTCAAAAGTCAACAAATGAATTGGAAATAATCAGGGATAAAGCCGAAAAGGATCTAGGGGCCGATAAAGCCGCAATCTTTGACGCGCACCTGCTTGTTTTGGCTGATCCGGAACTTATCACTCCAATTCAGGATAAAATACAATCAGAAAACGTCAACGCAGAGTTTTCTTTAAATGAAACCGCAAGCATGTTCATTACGATGTTTGAACAAATGGATAATGAATACATGAAGGAACGAGCAGCGGATATCCGTGACGTCACGAAACGGGTGCTGTCACATCTTTTAGGTGTTCATATTCCTAATCCGAGCATGATTGCTGAAGAAGTGATCATCATTGCGGAGGATTTGACTCCATCCGATACAGCACAGTTGAATCCGGCATATGTTAAAGGATTCACGACCGATATCGGTGGACGTACATCCCATTCAGCCATAATGGCCCGTTCATTGGAAATTCCAGCAGTCGTTGGAGCGAAGTCAGTGACCACTACCATTGAAAATGGTGACTTGGTCATAATTGACGGGTTAAAGGGTGAAGTCCACATCAATCCCACTCCTGAACTCGTGAAACGCTACGAAGAGGAGCAGGAAGCCTATGCCAGGCAAAAAGCTGAGTGGGCGAAACTTGTTCATGAAAAAACCGTTACGAATGATGGCCATCATGTGGAATTGGCAGCCAATATTGGCACGCCGAAAGATCTGGAGGGCGTACATCAAAATGGCGGTGAAGGCATCGGGTTATATCGTACGGAATTTCTTTATATGGGCAGAAATGACTTTCCAAGTGAAGAAGAACAGTTCGAGGCATACAAAGCGGTGCTGGAAGGAATGTCAGGGAAGCCTGTAGTCGTCAGGACGCTTGATATAGGCGGAGACAAGGAGTTGCCTTATTTAGAGCTTCCTAAGGAAATGAACCCTTTCCTAGGCTACCGTGCGATTCGCCTTTGCTTAAATGAGCAGGAGATATTCCGGACCCAGCTCCGTGCCCTGCTTCGTGCAAGCATTTACGGGGACTTGAAGATCATGTTCCCGATGATTGCCACACTGGCTGAATTCCGCGAAGCTAAAGCAGTCTTGGCTGAAGTCAGGCAGGAATTGCTTGATAATGGTATTCAAGTTGCTGAAAAGATTGAAGTCGGAATCATGGTTGAAATCCCTTCAACTGCAGTGATGGCGGATATATTTGCTAAGGAAGTCGATTTCTTCAGCATAGGCACTAATGACTTGATTCAGTATACGATGGCCGCTGACCGAATGAATGAGAGAGTATCTTATTTATATCAACCATACAATCCAGCGATTTTACGCTTGGTTAAAATGGTCATAGATGCAGCTCATAAAGAAGGGAAATGGGCCGGAATGTGCGGGGAAATGGCTGGAGATGAAGTGGCCATCCCGATTTTAATCGGATTGGGCCTTGATGAATTCTCAATGAGTGCCACTTCGATTTTAAAAGCACGTTCTTTAATTAGCCAACTTTCGCTTGAAGAGATGAAAAAACTATCTCAGGAAGTTCTAGGGCTGGACACGAATGATAATGTGAAAGAAGCGGTTGTTAACGCTTTGAAGAAATAATTAAATCAGGAAAACAGCACCCCATCCATTAAAACCTTCGGATGGGGTGCTGTCCTGTAATTCTTGTTTAATTTAAAGAAAAAATGGTTTATTGCACCAAAATGGGGGTAAATAAAAAGCAAGCACAGTTGTTTAGCTCTTTTAGGGCAGCTGACATTCTCATTTCCCCCTTTGAAGCCGGTTGTTTATCCAACCGGCTATTTTTTTTGCAAATAAAAAATCATAAGAATGATTATTCAGATTTTTCACTTTACGGTTATAACGATATAATGGAATTATATTTTTAAGAATATGGAGGTTAGATATGATATGGAATTACATTTGGAAAAGAAAAATGCCTTGATTTTAGCTTCAAGTCAAGGTTTGGGGAAGGCTATGGCAGCCGAATTGGTTAAAGAAGGAGCAAATGTCATGCTAGCCAGCCGTGATGGAGAAAAGCTAGCCGCCGTACAAAGGGAATTATCGCAGCTTGGGACCGGTAAAGTTTCTTATATGGTAACGGATATAACAAAAGCTGAAGATATTAAAAGCCTGGTTGCGCAAACCGCTGAAGAATTCGGCGGTATTGATATTCTTATTAATAATGCCGGAGGTCCTCCAGGAGGTTCCTTTTCAGATTTCAAGGATGAAGAATGGCAACAATCTTTTGAACTTAATTTACTAAGCTTCATAAGGACGATCCGTGAGAGCTTGCCACATTTAAAAAAACAAGGCGGGAAAATCGTTAATATTGCTTCTTCATCCATTAAGGAACCGATTCCAGGACTGATATTATCGAATACATTCCGGACGGCAATCGTTGGTTTGTCGAAGACGTTAGCTTCAGAATTAGCACCAGACAGGATTTTGATCAATACAGTCGGTCCAGGAAGAATCGCAACGGATCGCGTTCAGCACCTTGATAAGATGAATGCAGAGAAACAAGGCGTCACTCCAGAGGAGATGACTGAACAATCCATTAACAAAATCCCTCTTGGGCGTTATGGGGAACCCGAGGAATTTGCAAAGTTCGTTACTTTCCTTGTTTCAGGTGCTAATACATATATAACGGGGCAGTCCTATTTAGTTGACGGAGGAATGATAAAGTCCATTTAAGTTTTTTTGAAACAAAATGATTGGGAGGAATCTGCATTGATGCAATCGAACAAAGTGATCGGCTTCATTGGTTTAGGAGTTATGGGAAAAAGCATGGCCGCACATCTGCTTAAGGCGGGGTATGAGGTATTTGTTTATACAAGGACGAAAGATAAGGCAAGTGAACTGCTCTCACAGGGAGCGAAGTGGGCAGCTGCTCCAAAGGAAATTGCGCAAAATGCTAATGTGATCATTTCCATGGTGGGATACCCCAGTGATGTGGAAGAAATCTATCTTGGGGAAAATGGCCTTATCGAGAACGGGAAACAAGGAACTTATTTAATCGATATGACGACCTCGACTCCAACTTTGGCAGTGAAGATAGCAGAGGAAGCGAAGAAAAGGGGCATGGAATCATTGGATGCACCGGTTTCCGGTGGAGATATCGGTGCTCGTGATGCAAAGCTCACGATCATGGCCGGCGGGTCTAGTGATGCATTTGAAGCGGTCCGGCCCATTTTTGATATCCTTGGCAGCAATGTTGTCCATCAAGGCCCGGCTGGCTCAGGACAGCATACGAAAATGTGCAATCAAATCGCCATTGCATCCAATATGATCGGAGTGACTGAAGCGATTTCCTATGCCAAAAAGGCGGGGTTGGATCCGGACCGGGTATTAAGAAGCATATCATCGGGGTCTGCCGGGAGCTGGTCATTGTCCAATCTCGTACCGCGGATGGTTGAAGGGGATTTTGAACCTGGTTTTTATATTAAGCATTTTATCAAGGATATGAAGATTGCACTTGATGAAGCGGAAAGAATGGGAATGGACGCTCCTGGATTAAGCCTGAGCAAATCCCTGTATGAGGGGCTGGCAGAAGCTGGCGAAGAAAATAGCGGTACACAGGCATTATATAAACATTATAATTAAGTGCTAGCATTTCTTTATCATGAATAAGCTGATAGCGACAGCCTTTACAAAAAGGAGTGAAAGCTATGGGCGAATTCGATGATATCAATATGAAATTCCAGGAATTAGAAGATGGTCGATATATTGTAAGGATTGAAGGTTTTAAACGAGAAAAAACCATTCATCAAACAAAGCCCATTCGTTGGGATCTGAAATTAATGAATGAAAGTCCGCTAATCTTGCCGGTGAAATTCAGTCATATCGAAACGAATGCCGGTTTTCAGATACTGATGCGCGAATTGAAGAGCTTAGGCTTTTCAAAGCCGCGCTCCGCAAAGGAATTCGAAGAAGTGATGGCTGATTTACTTGGGTCCATCGTTGAAGTGAGCCTTACCACGACAAATAAGGAAGAAGGATATCGGGAAATTCGTTTTTTACGAAGATTGTATTAGTTGGCGGCAAGGTGAAAAAACTTAGGTAGCCTGACATCCTTGAACATTGGAAAGTGGCCTTCAATTGTCCATTCAATTGAAGGCCACTATTTTTTTTGCGATTACTTTTTAGCTAAAAAAGCTTCAATACGGTCCAAGGCCTTTTCCAGGGTCTCCATGGAATAGGCATAAGATATCCTGAAGTACCCTTCGCCAAGGGGAGAGAAGGCATCTCCAGGGACCACTGCCACTTTTTCCTGTTGAACAAGCTTGAGGCAAAAATCAAGGGAAGAGGCATAGCCTTCAGGCAGCTTTATAAAAAAGTAAAAGGCACCATTTGGTTTGACTATTTCCAGTTTCATCGCTTGTAAGCGGCTGTACACGTATTCCCGTCTCCGTGCATACTCAGTCTTCATGGGTATTGCATCATTTCTGCCTGCCGTCAGTGCTGCCAAGGCAGCTCTCTGCGATATGGAGGCGGCACATGTCACATTGTATTGGTGAACCTTCAGGAGATGCTTAGAGATGGCTGCAGGCGCAAACAGAAGGCCGATCCTCCAACCGGTCATGGAATGGGATTTGGACAATCCGTTCAGGACGATGGTTTGTTCTTTTAAGAAAGTGGCAATCGAAACATGCTCCTGATCGAATACCAGCTCACTGTATATCTCATCAGCCAATATGAAGATGTCCTTGCCCCTAGCAAGTTCGGCAATGTCCAATAATTCTTCGGCAGTTAATGTAACCCCGGTCGGATTCGATGGATAGGGCAGAACGATGCACCGAGTGTGTTCAGTTATGTACTTTTCAAGTATATCTGCCGTCAAACGGAATCCATTTTTTGTTGTATCGGCATAAACAGGTGTTGCGCCGCACATCTTAATGATGGGTTCGTATCCCGGATATACCGGACCCGGTAATATTACTTCGTTCCCTGGGATGAGGATCGTCCGAAATGTAATGTCTATGCCTTCGCTGGCACCAGAGGTCACGATCACTTCAGTCGCCGGATCATAGTTAAGCTTGTATTTATCTTTTACATAATTTGAAGCGGCTTCCCTTAATTCCAGATAGCCGGCATTGTGAGTATAAACGGTATAGTCATTATCGATGGCTTGTTTTGCCGCTTCTTTAATATGCGTTGGAGTTGGAAAGTCAGGCTGCCCTATCGTTAAGGAAATGGTGCCTTCGATATCAGCGACCATATTGTAGAATTTGCGGATTCCTGATATTTGTACGTCTTTTACTAGAGGGTTTATTAAATGTTCCATCTATGAATATCCTCCCTTATCTACCTACATGAATTTATGTACTATGTTTGACTCATTCATCCTATTTTATCATTTAGTTTGGAGGGGGAGAAAACTTTTTATGATTAATGAAATAAAGGTATAATGTATGATAAGAAAATTTTGAGGGTTGATACATTTGATAAGGACTTGCGCAATTACTTCTAATCAAGAAATCAGTTTTGATTTACCGCTAAAGGAAATGAATAATCCGGATATCGAGTGGTACTGGGTGGATTTTTCCAATCCCACAAACAAGGAAATCGAACTTTTAACCAATCATTTTCACTTTCATCCGCTGGCAATTGAAGATTGCCTGGATGATTTTAATCAACGTCCCAAAATGGATTTTTATGAAGGCTACCAATTTCTTGTGATTCATGCTTTAAGGGAGAAGGTATTTAAAGCAGTGGAATTGGATATGTTTGTTGGTGAAAAATGGATAGTCAGTTTTCATAAGGAAGATATGCTTGAACTAGAAAAGGTATGGGAAGAAATTGCCGGTAATAAAATGTTGAAGCAAAGTCCCTTTTTCTTGATGCATAGGATAATTGACAGGATCGTCGATGAATTCTTCCCGCCTGTTTATAAAATTGAAAGCGAATTGGCTAGCATTGAGGAAAATACTGAAAATGACACGATTAACGAATTGATGGATCAGCTTTTCGATTTACGTACAGATATGTCCAGGCTCCGTCGGACCATATTGCCGATGCGTGATTTATTGTACAGAATGATTTCATCGGAGCGTCTGAATTACTTGAAAGATCAGCATCTTTATTTTAATGATGTGTACGATCATCTTCTTAAATTGACTGAAATGCTTGAATCGTATCGAGATTTTTCGTCCGATATCCGTGATAGCTATTTGTCTGTGAACTCTAATAATATGAATTCAACGATGATGACATTGACTGTCATCACTACCATTTTCATGCCGCTGACCTTCATAGTGGGCGTATATGGGATGAATTTTGAATATATGCCGGAATTAAATTGGCATTATGGCTATTTCCTCATTCTTGGAACGATGGGCGGTATTGCCTTGATGATGTTTTTATTCTTTGTAAAAAAAGGTTGGCTCAATCCTAAGAAAAGGTCGCGAAAGAGATAAGAATCATTTGAGAAATTGGTGAGTATGCATTATTTAGTTTGCGCGGCGGGGGTTTATATCGAAGGGATAGGCTTACGAACGATATGGTGGCGGAATGACAGTGGTGAAAATGAGCTTGGAATAAGGGGGACTCAGTTGGGTCCCTTTTTTGTTTGGGCTTTAATAAATGATCACTTCTGGATTTTTTTTATCCATGCTCTAAACAAAAGAAATATTTAACCGAATTATTAGGTATGAGTTCATTGATGAAACCATGATATTTTTCCTAGCGGTTTAATGATTTATGGAATTTTGAAATGAAAAAGCAGAAGGGCGAGATGAAACAGTGGAAGCAAATAAAGGAATATTACTGGAAAGTGGAACGAATGAGCTTGAGATAGTGGAATTCGGTCTCGGAAAGAATAAATTCGGAATTAACGTAATTAAGGTGAAGGAAATCATCAATCCTGTCCCCATCACGCTTGTCCCTCATTCCCATCCAAATGTGGAGGGAATCATCGAGCTTCGCGGAGAAGTCCTGCCAGTTGTGAATGTCGCGGATGCTTTAGGGTTTCCGCCATCTGAAACTCCTGAGCAGGATAAATTCATAGTGGCTGAATTCAATCAGCAAAAAGTGGTTTTCCATGTCCATACCGTAACACAGATCCACCGTATTTCCTGGTCCCAAATCGAAAAGCCTTCGGATATGTATCAGGGCCTTGAAAGTCAGATTATCGGAGTAATAAAATTAAATAGTGAAATGTTACTGTTACTCGACTTTGAAAAAATAGTGGTCGAAATCAATCCAGAATCAGGAATAAACATCCAACAGGTAAAAAAGCTTGGTATCCGTCAAAATTCTGACAAGAGAATCCTGATTGCTGAAGATTCACCATTACTGAGAAAGCTGCTGTTCGATACATTGTCAGAAGCAGGATTCAAGTACTTGGAGTTTTATGAGAATGGACTTGATGCATTTAATTATCTTGAGAATTTGATTGAATCAGGAAAAGTGGTTGAAGAGGAAGTGCAACTGTTGATTACCGATATTGAGATGCCTCAGATGGATGGACATCATTTGACTAGAAGAATAAAGGAAAACGGGGAACTTGCTGGGCTGCCGGTGATTATTTTCTCTTCATTGATTACTGACAGCCTGCGTCATAAAGGTCAGGTCGTAGGGGCTGACGCGCAAATCAGCAAGCCTGAAATTGCAGAGCTTATAAAGTTGATAGACAGATTGATATTATGAATGTGAAAACGGGCCGATGAGGCGTTACCTCACGGCCCGTTTGGTTTATCAATGATCAATACTTGGAACCTTTTCCTAAAAAGGTAGATGGGAATGGATTGTTAAAAGGTTGCTTGACCGACCTGCGCCCGTGAGCCCTTTTCTCGGTATTGGTTGTGTTCGGTTGTTTTTCACCTGCTTGTCCAACGTAAGATTGCAGGATCTGTTTGGCCTTGGATAATGACAACGCGGCTTTAGGGTTCCGTATGGAGGCTGCCCGGCTGCCGAGGTGGGGTAGTTTTTTCAAATCTTCCTTAGTGGGAGGTAAATGAAAAACATATGATCCGCATTCGACAATGACGTCGGATTGCTGTGCTGCAAAGCGAGGGTTATCAGAGAAATGAAGTCCAATCTTCTTCGCTTTTCCTTCTTGCATAAGCTTGCTTAATGCGAGCCGTTTTAAATTATATAAATTCTTTGGCTCCAATGCAGTCTTTGCATGTTTATTGACAATAAACACGGCTTGGGCAAGGGAGTTTATCGAAAACTCATCCCTTTCAGAATGTCCTTTCGTTTGGTTCATTAGTGGAAACTCCTTTTCTTAATAAGGTTAGAAGGACGTTACATACAGACTTCCTTCAGGAAAAACCCGTTTTATATATTGGTTGAAATAGAGACGTGTGTGCAACCAGGCAGAAAATAGTGAAAAAATTAAGCATGTACACCTCTAGGGTATGACCATCATTTCCCAACACTTTACCATCTATTCATTTTCATATTATACCACTTCAAAATATATAGGGAAGTAAAATTCAATCGGACTCCTTTTGGTCCAAGAAAAAGAAGGCGTTTATGTCGCCTTCTGTCCAACTCTTATTGAGTGTAGATATTGATATTTTCAGATACCCCAGCCTGTGCGCCGAATTGTTGTTGCTGGTAACCCTGAAAGCCTTGATAGGGAGGGTACGCTGGATAAGCAGGGTAAGGAGGGTAGGCGGGCGGGTATGGAGGAGGATATGGAGGAGGATATGGAGGATAGACAGGTGGACGGTTATTGAATAGCAACGGTCCAATTGCCAATCCTGCAACAAAAGCTACAGGAGCCAATAGAGGAAAGAAAGGAAAGAAGCGCTCGTCATTCCAATATTCAGGTCCATATTCATTCCCATATGCATTTCTGTAATCGTTCTGCAGCATTATGGTCTGTGGATAGTGATAGTAAGGTAAATACTGTGTTTGCATAATTAGCCTCCTTTTCTCAAATTCTTTACATAGTATGGATTTTTTTAAGAAAAGAGCCTGTTTCATCTTAATCTGTTATAATGAATCTACTTATGATAAAAATTTGGGGTGACCTTGATGGATCGGTTTAAAAGCATTTTTGCAGTCGGTTTTGGAGGAGCGGCTGGAGCGATATTGCGTTATTGCGTAATCTTGACTGCCGGCCATTCCTTCTTCCCGCTTGGAACCCTCTTAATAAATATAGTAGGCAGCTTTTTACTTGGAATGATAAATGGGTATTTCGCCTCGAAAAAGAAATCATTTGTTTTTTTGGCGCTGGGCAGCGGGTTTTGCGGCGGTTTTACCACGATGTCCACATTTTCTCAAGAAGTGGTGAATCTCCTGCAGACTTCTCTGCCATTGGCGGGAATGTATCTTGGAGCCACGCTTTTATTTGGTTTGGCCGCTGGTTTCCTTGGACTGGGCCTGTTTAAAAAACGGAGAGGTGAGACTCTTTGATTGAGGTTCTTTCAGTTTTTATAGGAGGCTTTTTTGGGGCGGCCTCTAGATATGTCTTGCAGATTATTTTTAATAGGCTATTGCCAGCCGTCTCGATACCCGTTAGCATTTTACTGATTAATCTTATAGGATCCTTTGGGCTGGGAATGGTGTTGCCACAGAAAGAAAGCTGGGCTTTATCTTTGCAGGTTTTTCTGACGATAGGTTTCCTGGGCGCTTTTACGACCTTTTCAACATTCAGTATGGAAACCCTTGAACTTATTAGAAAACACCGTTATATAGATTGCCTTATCTATATAACGGTGTCTGTTTTAGGTTGTATCGGCACTTTCCTATGTGGCTATTTAATTATGGTATGACCTTTATGGCAATTACCACGGGTACTGGTAAAAAAAACCTGGTTTTCTCAGATATACATCTAATGCTATAATTCATAGGAGTCGATTACAAATGATTCATGGCAACAAGTTGTTTTATCCGCACAGGTTTTGTTAATAAGTCTGGCTGTTTTCCCCTGTGTTCTTTTTCTATCATTTTTCGGCTTGGAATTCGTAAACAGTTAACTCCGGACGTGAAAGAAAACGATAGGGGAGACGGGTAGTGCCAAGGCCTCTATTAACATGTAAGGTTAATGAATCGATTTCATACGTGCCTTCCCGGTACTTTTCAGCGTATGGGGGAGTTACTAGGGCACCGGCGAAGGGAATTTGCACTTGACCTCCATGACTGTGACCGCTTATTTGATACTGGATGTCGTAAGTCCTTGATATGTCGGCAAGGTCAGGGGCATGTGAAAGCATGATGGTGAACACTTCTTTCGGGATGCCGAAAAGGGCTTTTTCAAAATCCGGCTTTCCTAGCATGGCATCATCAACACCGGCAATGATTATTTCTTCAGCCGATAATAAGGTTATCTTAGCTGAGGTGTTTTGCAACATGGTAAAATGGGATTTTTCCATGATATCGCTGTAAATTTCTGAGCCATATCCCCCATGATCATGGTTACCATAGATGCTGAATTTTCCAAGCGGCGCTTTGAGCTGATTCAAAACGAGAGGGATTTTCTGGTGAGCCTTGTATTTATTAGGCTGGTCCATTAAATCTCCAGTAAATAAAATAACATCAGGGTCCAGTTCGTTTATCTTATTGACAATTGCTTGTAAATCTTTAAGCTGAAATTGGAAGCCTAAATGCGTATCGCTGAATTGGACCATTTTCATGCCATGAAAACCTTTTGGGATAAGCGGATGGCTGATGATTTTATGCTTGGTTTCCAGCCATTTCGGCTCCAAATTATGGGCATAATAGTTTCCGCCAATACCTAAACCGGTTAAGGTAGCCAAAGTACCAAGACTTTTCTTTAAGAATGTTCTTCTGGAAATGGGTTTATTCAAATTAATCAACCTATCTAATATAAAAATGTTACTTCCTCATACTAACAAACAATATACATAAATTGAAGAAAATATCTTCTATAAGCCTATGAAAAACATGTAAACTGGGGTTTGATGAAACCGTATCCGGTTTGAAATTGAACATCTATACGGAGGTAACATGATGACCGAACCAATGTTTATTACACTGATTATACTTCTATGCGCGATTGCGCTTTTTATACAAGGAAAATTTCGAGCAGATTTAATTGCACTTAGTGCACTATCCATTCTGGGGTTACTGGGGATTCTTACATTGGATGAACTAGTGGCCGGTTTTGCGAATCAAGTGGTCATCATGCTGGCTGGGCTATTTATAGTCGGTGCCGGCCTGTTAAATACAGGAATCGTGGAAAAGGCAGGAAATAAGTTGTTGGGTTTATGTGGGGGCAGTGAATGGAAATCGCTGCTTATCGTCATGCTGACAGCAGGAATATTAAGTGCTTTTTTAAGCGGAACTGGAATTGTTTCCATACTGCTACCGCTCGTCATGAGCATGGCCTTACAACAAAAAACAAGTCCGACAAGGTATTTATTGCCCCTTGCCTATGCAAGCAGTATTGGAGGGCTATTAACACTTACAGGTACTCCCTCCAATATGATCGTCGCTGATGTATTACGGCAAAATGGAATAGGAAATTTATCATTTTTTGACTTTACACCTGTGGGCTTAGTCGCCTTTGCAGCAGGGGTATTCTTCATGTTGACACTTGGACGCCTTTTGCTTCCCGAGAAGACCATTGCAGCGAACAATAGTGTAAAGGGACTGTCGGCAGGGGAGCTTGCCGGCATGTACAAAGTATATGACCGATTGCATTATCTGCATATACCCGCTACTTCCGATATTGTTGGGGAAAGGCTGTCGGACCTCCAGCTTCCTATTCAGTATGAATTGACTTTAATTGAAATCCAGCGGAAGCCAAAGGATAAGCAATTGCCGCTGTTGCAAAGGCAGCAGACGATTTCAGCCAGGGCGGATGAGGTTCTTCACCCTGAAGATATCATTTTGGTGTTTGGAGAAGAAGAAGCAGTTGAGAGATTGGCACTTAACTATGAACTGGAATTTAAACATTTCAATACCGAACAAATAAAGAAACATTTTCTTAGCAGTAGATTTGGATTGACGGAAATATTGATCGTCCCGAACTCGGATTATGAAAATCAAACTTTGATTGATGTCCATTTTCGTGAGAAATACCAATGTAATGTACTGGCAATCAATCGGAATGGCGAATATATTCAAGCGGATGTCGGAACGGAACGCCTGAAACCGGGGGATGCAATCCTGATACATGGAGAATGGGAGAACATTGAAAGGATTTCCTCGGATTTGCAGGATGTCATCGTTATTGGGAGTACATCGGAAGATGGCTCTCCGGTGCATTCCAAGGGCAAAGCTTGGATTGCCTTGGGAATCACAGCTTTGATGGTCATTCTTTTATCGATGGAGTCCGTCCCTGCTGTACTGTCGGTATTGACGGCAGCATTGTTGATGGTGGTTACAGGCTGTGTCCGTTCGATGGAGGATGCTTACCAAAAGATTAACTGGGAACCTGTGCTATTGATAGCCGCCATGTTCGGAATAACGGCTGCATTGGATAATACGGGTGGAGTGAGAATGATAAGTGATTGGCTGGCCGTTTTATTCAGTAATATCGGAGCACACGGCATTTTAGCGGTCTTTTACCTCCTGACACTGATCCTGAGCCAATTCATCCCGTATGGAGCCGCGACGGTTATCATGACGCCCATCGCCCTGACATCTGCGGTTAATCAAGGAATCGATCCACTTCCTGTGTTTCTATGCCTTGCCGTTGCTGGCAGTTTGGCGTTATCCACTCCAAGGGTTGCCACTACCAACGCGCTTGTCATGACGGCAGGTGATTACAAGCATAAAGATTTTATCATGATCGGGATATCCATACAGATCTTCATTGGCGTTATCATGGTGATTACGATACCATGGTTCTTCCCTTTCTGATAAGTCATAAGGCATTGTCCATTTATGGGCAATGCCTTTTCAGTGTGCTTCTTTTAAATTGGATAGGATGAATGGAATTTTAATGCACTGAAAAAAGAGTTATGCAGTAGGAATTAAAATTATTTATTATCAATGCAAGAAACTAATGGTATAATTTTGGCATATTGGTGTTTTCGTAATTAGGGGGAAGATGCATCATGGATACAGAAAAGATATTAAAGAATTTAGACAGGGTGACACCATTCTTTCAACCGATTTTCAGTGCAGATCAACATCAAGTAATCGGGTATGAAATTCTAGGGCGCTATGAGGAACAATCTGAATATAAAAGCCTTGGGCCATTTTTTCACGATTCTGCAGTGCCGGAAGAGTATAGGGTGGAAGTGGACAATTACGTACTTGAAATTGCCTTGGAGAGAATAAAAGACTATGGTGAAGATTTTCTTATCTTTATCAACAGAGATCCTAATTTGCTGATGCTGGATCATGGCGAAGAATTCATGGAGATTTTACATCGTCATTTTCAACCGGAGGAAATGCACCGGATCGTGTTGGAATTATCAGACACGATCAGTCCGGAAAACTTAGATCCTCTGCAGCATGTGCTTGCTTACTTTAAAACATATGGGATTAAGATAGCTTTAGATCATTTAGGACAAGATACGCAACTGGACCGAATCGCACAGATTTCTCCGAATATTTTAAAAGTTAACCTGGACCAGCTTCGCATCTCAGGTGGAGATGCCTATCAGGTCATCCTGTTTTCTTTAAGCATGCTAGCACGTAAAATCGGCGCCAACTTACTATTTGAGAACATTGAGTCCGAATACCAGCTTCGCTTTGCATGGAAGAATGGGGGACGATATTATCAAGGGTATTTCTTGGCGAAACCGGAGGGCGAATTCATTAATAAAGATTTACTTCGTGAAAAATTCCATCAAGAATGCCAGTCCTTCATTTCTTTAGAGACCAAGAAGCTTGAAGCCGTTTATCAAAAGACTTTGCAATTCAACGAGAATATGCAAAACTTCTTAAAACAGCATAAGCGGGCCGGCTCCCATGAAGAGTTTCTCGGAGTTTTGGCGAAAAAATTGGATTCAATATGTTTTCGTCTATATATATGTGATGAAGAGGGGTATCAAAAATCCCCCAATATCCTCCATAAGGACGGGCAATGGATAGTCCAACCGAGTTATATGAATAAAAATTGGAGCTGGAGACCTTATTTCCTCGAAAATATTGTAAAGATGCGTAACGAGAAAAAAGGAAGGCTATCCGATTTATACAGTGATATTGAAACGGGGGAAACCATTCGGACCTTTTCCTATCCACTGAATAATAAGGAATATATTTTCTGTGATCTTTCTTATAGTTATTTATATGAAAATGAAGCACTATTATAAAAAACGATTCATGAATATAATCGCTTTAAATGTGTAACGATAAGCAGAAATGATGCGCTTGGAGGAGACATATTTTGAGCACGTACATCTGGATTCTAATCATAATCGTTACAGTCATGGCGTTATATCTGCTCTTTTATACTTATTCTGTAGCAAGGGCACAGAAAGTGAAAGCCAGATATGATTCGACTATCGATGATTCAGTAAAGGAACATCCTTATTTAAAGAACCCGATATTCGTTTCTCTTTTTATTGGGACGATTTTGGTTGCCGGTTTTATTTTTTACTATGCTTTTCGATAGTTGTAAGAAGAAGATTTCAATATCATGAAATCTTCTTTTTTATTGTGAAAAATGGGCGATGGTTTCAAGTTCTAACGGAGAATGTGATTTTGTAGTTTGGCTTTGACCTGGACGGGTATTGAAAGACAGAGGCAAAAATCCGAATCATTAGGAGAAATTCTATAACGAGGAGATGATTGTAATGAGTAAATATTTAGTTGCATGTCTTGCCAGCGTCCTTTTATTTTTAAATGGGGGGTTCACTGCTTCAGCGGAGGGCTTACATAGAGAGGAAGTACTATCTTTAGTACATGATGCCATGGAGAATCAACGTTCGATCAGCGAAGAAGTACGATCTAAGGAAGCGATTGAAGGAAAGTTGGATAAACATTTCACAGGTGATCTCATCGAGAAGTTCGTCCAAGCGAATGTAGTGAAAGTCGAAGGCGGTTATACCGCATTTGGTTCAGATTTCGCTCCGTATTATATCCCTTTCTTCAGTTACGATAAGAATACGGAAATTGTATATGGGAAAAACGGTGATGTCATTTATGTTCAGGAAGAATTCCAGGACAATGGGGACGGACCTGTATCGATGGAAAAACATGTTGAAGCAGTTACTTTGAAAAAGGAAAATGGCGCTTGGAAGGTAACGGATGTAAAGTATGAAAACAGAAAATAGAATTGGGGATTTTAAAGGAAGCTGAAATGAAAAAGTCTAGAGAAGGCCACAGCCTTCTCTAGACTTTTTGTTATATATTCAATTCTTTTTTTATTTCGTCCAATTCAAAACCAATAATGGCTTTCCCGTCGATGACGACCGTTGGTGTGGAATAAGCCCCGTATTTATTGGTTAGTTCTTTACGTGCATGCCCATCTGCTTTAATATCTTTTTCTTTGTATACTATATTATTATCATCAAAGAACATTTTCATGATTTTGCAGGGAGGGCAATCAGGTTGGGTATAGAGTGTAACGTCTTTCATTTCATTCCTCCATATATGCTTTAGTAGGGTTCACTTTTTCATTATAGAGAATGCCAAGACATTTGAATAGGGATAAACCTCAAGGATCGTTTTACCGATTTTTCTCCTGTTTTACAAGATAGTCTATCAATCCCATGGAACAAACGTTCAAGTCCATGGCAATGATATCAAAAACTGGATGATCAGCAGTGATTCCTTTTTCGCCTAAATGAACAGCGACTTCCGTGAAAATATTTTTACTGGTTGCTGCCACTTGATCCTCGAAGCTAGCATATTCCCTATATGCCGATTTGGCAGTCTCCACAAATTTAGGCAGCCAGTAATGAAGTTGTTTATATACTTCCTTAGGGTTTTCCGATACGCCGTAATGGCCAAAATATATACGTTCGACGCCAATGCTTTCATACAATTCCGCTGCAGCAAGCATCGCGTCGGGATTAAATTGGTTTGGCGATGTGGACGGTAAGTAAAATTCCAAACCTTCTTCATCGAGTTCACGATAATAGATGCCTACGGTGTCACCTGAAAACATCCCTTTTGAAACCGAATCGTATATGCTTAAATGATGGTTCGCGTGTCCTGGCGTATCATAAAAGGTCAACGTGGAAGTATCACTTGTTTTTAGGGATTCCCTATCTTGTTTAATCAGCATTTTTTCAAAAGGTATAGGTAATATCGGATCGAAAAGCTTGTTGAATTCTTCACCATAGACTGCTTTAGCCCCAGCGATCAAACGTGTTGGATCTTCTAGATGCCTTGCGCCTTTTGGGTGGACGATCACTTTGGCATTCGGACAATGCTGTAAAAAAAGTCCAGCTCCACCTGCATGGTCCAAATGAATATGGGTAAGAATGATATATGTAATATCTTCGAGGGCGATTCCCAAATGTTCGAGCCCCTTCATTAAGTGGGGGATGGAAGGGCTAGCGGAAGTTTCGACTAAGGTGATGTCTTCATCGGCAATTACATATGTTCCTGTACGATTTCTTCTATCCAAATCAAAACCATCAATCAATGAAATTCGAAAACCAAGCTCACTAATGTTTTGCAACAGAATCTACCCCCAGAAAATTTTTCATGTACAAAATCCATTCCTTATTTTATTCTGTTAATAGTGCCATGTAAAGAATGAAGTTTTAAATTATTCTGAATTTATTTCCGCGTGGCTACTGGATAGAAAAGTATGGTATAGTGAAACCTATCGAAAAGGTTTTATTCAGAAAGGAGAGGGAGTATGTCTCAATTACAGGGCATCCTTACCAGATTGAAAAGTCTTCAAGAGCAAGCGAAGGAATCTGAATCTGCTCAACGTTTTTTTGAAATAGATGGTGTGAAAAAGTGCCAGGTTACATATTTCAGCAAAACAGAAATGTTCGAGCTTGAAGTATACAGTGATAAAGGGAAATCATCAAAATATCAATTTGATAATATTGATATGATTACCATTGAAATCTTTGATCTTCTTCAATCTTAAAAAAACACAAAAAGCCGCCTTCCATTGGAAGCGGCTTTTTTATTGTGAAAAACCGGTCAATTTTTACTGAATGAAGTCGTGATTTTTACGACATCTTATTAGTTGGAGGGATGTAAATGAAAAATCCGATGGTAATATGCCCGGAATGCGGTGAGGAAAGGGAAATGGAAAATGTATTAACGGCACAATCCAACCAAAATGTGATTTATCAATGCCCGGAATGCGGTTTTAAACAGGTTAACATCAAAACTAGTAAGGGCTAAGGGTCTCTCACGAATCCCGCCAATTGGGATTTTATTGGTCTAGGAATGAGCCTTTTCTGCTTACATATGTTAAACTATAGAAAGAGCTGTATATAAAAACATATGGTAAGGGGTTTTAACATGATCGGTACTCATGATGGGGATTTATTGGAATCCAGCGTTAAAGACTTAATGATTTCTTCTGAACGCGTGGCCCACGTGCAGGTAACCAATAACTTAGAACATGCACTATTGGTATTAACAAAGAGCGGTTATACGGCCATTCCTGTGTTAGATCCGATGTATAAACTGCATGGTTTAATTAGCACACCAGTCATTCTCGATTCAATCTTGGGACTGGAACGAATTGAATTTGATAATCTTGAGCATAAAAAAGTTTCCGAAATAATGAATATAGAAATACCTCGCCTGCATATTGAAGATACATTGACCAAGGGTGTGGAATTGTTGATTGATCATCCATTTGTCTGTGTGGAGAATGACGAACATGTATTTGAAGGCATCTTAACAAGAAGGGCAATCTTGAAAAAAGTATTTAAACAAAATACACCTGATAAATAAGCAAGGCATAAAATGACGGTTAACCCCAAGACTCGCCAGTTGGCGAGTTTTCTTGTTTTTTTACATATTTGATCCAGTTAGTGGTGAAGTCTATTAACAGGTAGGATCTATTAGGAGAGGATGCAAACATTGGGCCATGCAATGGATAGTGCAAACGTGCAGAATAAAAAATTGAAACGTCCCTTCATATTGGCTGCCATCATGTTGGCGATGTTTATGAATGCTATTGAAGGAACGATCGTTTCGACGGCAATGCCGGCCATTGTAAGTGATTTAGGTGGTTTTTCACTATACAGCTGGGTGTTTTCAGGCTATTTATTAATGAATGCCGTAACAGTTTTGATCTACGGAAAGCTATCGGACATACTCGGGAGAAAACCCGTCTTATTATTTGGAATCGTTGTCTTTTTAATCGGCTCCCTTCTTTGCGGCTTTGCCAATTCAATGACGGAACTCATCATTTATCGCTTTGTACAAGGTTTTGGGGCGGGAGCTGTAGCACCTGTAGCCTCGACAATTATTGGTGATATCTATAAAAATGAAGAGAGGGCACGCGTTCAAGGGTATCTATCAAGCGTTTGGGGCATTTCAGCGGTCATGGGACCAGCATTGGGCGGCTTGCTCGTTGAATCCCTGACTTGGAAACTTGTCTTTTGGGTCAATATTCCTTTGGGCGTACTATCTTTTATTGGAATTTGGTTATTCCTTCATGAAAATATCGAAAAGAAAAAACGTGATATCGATTACCTAGGTGCAACGCTATTGACATTGTCCATTTCCACTCTTATGGTGCTGCTCGTAGAAGGAGGAGTGAAATGGTCATGGACTTCAGCTCCGGTCATATCCTTGGCATTAGTGGCCATCATCACCTTTATCCTATTCATTCTTCAGGAAAAGAAAGCAGCCGAACCGATGATGCCATTTGAAATCTGGCAGGAGCGTTCCATTCTGATTGCGAACCTAGTATCCTTGACGACAGGGGTGATGATGATTGGATTATCAAGTTTCCTCCCCACATTCGTTCAGGGCGTGATGGAGCGCTCGCCTACGGTAGCTGGTTTTACATTGACAGCCATGTCAATTGGCTGGCCGATCGCATCTATGGTGTCAGGCAAGTTATTGTTGAAAATAGGATTTAAATCAACCTCCCTTCTTGGAGGGTGCTCATTGATCCTTGGGAGTCTGATCCTAGTATGGATGAAGCCGGAAGCTGGGCCCATTATTGCCGCCATGGGATCCTTCTTTGTCGGTGTAGGCATGGGCTTGACTTCTACCTCATTCATTGTCGTCATTCAAAAAACCGTCAGCTGGGAACGAAGGGGTATTGCGACAGCTTCCAATATGTTCATGCGTAATTTAGGAAATACTGTAGGTGCTGCATTACTTGGAGGAATCATGAATATGAGGCTTCACGCTTATCTGAACGAGCATGCGCCGGCCGGATCGGGAGTGACGATAGATACGGCAAATAAATTGTTGAACAGTGAAGAACGCACGTCGCTTCCTGAAAATGTGGTAAATGTTTTACAGGAAGGACTTACATTGTCTTTACAGACGATTTATCTCATTGTTCTAGTCTTCTCTGTAATCAGCTTCCTGTTTCTAACGAGACTAAGAAAGAATAAGGAAGAATAAGAAGGCATAGGAAAAAGGCAGACTCGTTAATGGAGTTTGCCTTTGTTTTAAGGAAACGCAACTCTGATGACCAATTGAATCAATAATGCGATCGTGACCGAATGTAAAATGAATTTCAACTGTCCAGTGGAGATTTTTTGAGCCACACGCAAGGCCAGCTGTGATCCGATCAGGGAACCGATCGTGTAATAAATGGCAATCCCCCATGCAATGTTACCGGCCATGAAATAGGTAATGAATGCAGCTGTACAGCTAATGAAAGTTTGGAATCTAGTAAAGGCCAGGGATTGAAGGTAGGTGGCGCCATTTCTTAAAAAGGTATACATGAGCATGGTCGCCTGTCCCGGTCCGAACATTCCGTCATAGACACTGATTCCGAATAGGGATGGATAAACTTTTTTTGGGAGATGCCAATCCGATTCATCGGAAGGTTTCGGTTTTTTGATGAAATTCATGATCAAAGCGACAGTCAAAAGGCAGATGGCTAACAAATTCATTGCCTTCTCGGAGAATGAATTAGCAAGCAGACCGCCGCATAAGCCACCAAAAAGGGCAAATGGGATTAACTGGAGGGCATCTTTCAATTTTAGCTGCTTTTTCTTGAGTAAAATATAAAAGCTAGAGAAAGAAGAAAACATATTGGAAAATTTGACTGATCCAATAACCTGGTGAATGGGTAAACCTATCAAAAGAAGGGACGGCATGCCGATGAGACCGCCGCTCCCGGCCAATGTCCCGACAAAGGATGCTGCAAAACTGATGGCAAGCAATAAAATGATCGTCAAAGGATATTCACTCCGTTTCTTTTCTCTTGTATTATAAGCGGACTTTGTTGATAATAAAATTTAAATAAATTAAATCATCATGATTAAGAATTAATTATCAAGAGGTTGGTGTGTATGTCATTTTCAGAATTTCATTTATTATCAGTGCTTGCTCAGGAAATGAATATGAGAAAAGCAGCTGAGCGGTTGTTCGTTTCCCAGCCGGCTTTATCCCAGCGTTTACAATCAATAGAAAAGGATTGGGGCTCGAAACTGTTTCTGCGTTCACAAAAGGGGCTGTCACTGACGCCTGCAGGTGAAGCGGTAATTCGTTTGGCCAATGAGGTTATAGAAAAAGAAGAGAAGGTTAGGGAAAGTATTCAAGCCATGGACCATGAAGTATATGGCACTTTGAAAATAGCCTGTGCCTCGATTGTCGGTCAAAATTGGCTGCCGCAAGTATTGAAAAAGTTCGTCCGAAAATATCCGTATGCAAAAATTTCCTTGATCACTGGCTGGAGCAGTGAGATTTTAAAGTCTTTGTATGAAGGGCAAGTGCATATTGGCATCATAAGGGGAGCACCGGATTGGAAAGGCGTAAAACAGCATTTATTCACGGATATGCTGTATTTGGTGGATACTGAAATGAAGGAATTGAATCAAGTGTTCGAAACGGACCGTCCATTCATTCAGTTTAAAAGCGATTCGAATTATTATCAGGAAATCCAAGATTGGTGGCATCGGCAATTTCAAACGACACCAAAAAACACCATAGTCGTTGATCAAATCGAAACATGCAAACAAATGGTGTTTAATGGTATTGGATATGCGATCCTGCCAGCCATCACTTTACATGATAAAGATACGAATGTATTTAAAATCCCTCTACTGGATGGGCATAACCACTCAATCGAACGTGATACATGGCTTTGCGGCTATGAATCTGCCTTCCAGTTAAAGCAAGTCCAAGCATTCACGGAAGTGGTGAAAGAGCATATCCGCGACCAAGGAATGTTATAGGTCCGCCGACGAAAATGTCAATAGGGCAGATTAATATATATGAGTGACATTCAACTTGTCTTGCCGGCTGTTGTCTGGTAAATTTAAAACGAGTAATGATACATATTTAGGAGGTTTACCCGGAATGAATAAAATGGATGCAAACGAAATTATTTCTTTTATCTCGAATAGTAAAAAATCTACACCTGTAAAGGTATATGTCAAAGGCGATTTAGAAGGCCTGGATTTTGGTCCAGCTTCTAAAACTTTCATAACAGGAAATACAGGGGTTGTATTCGGTGAGTGGTCTGAAATCGAAGAAGCGATCAAGACAGCAGGAACAAAAATCGAGGATTATGTAGTTGAAAATGATCGTCGTAACTCTGCCATTCCTTTATTGGACCTAAAAGGCATCAAAGCCCGTATCGAGCCAGGCGCAATAATCCGTGACCAAGTTTCCATTGGAGATAACGCAGTCATCATGATGGGTGCATCAATCAATATTGGATCTGTCATCGGTGAAGGTACAATGATCGACATGAACGCAATACTGGGCGGACGTGCAACAGTGGGCAAAAACTGTCACGTAGGTGCTGGTGCCGTTTTAGCAGGTGTCATCGAGCCACCTTCCGCACAGCCGGTCATTTTGGAAGATGATGTATTGATCGGAGCCAATGCGGTCGTACTGGAAGGTGTCAAAATCGGAGAAGGTTCCGTTGTCGCTGCTGGTGCCGTCGTAACGAAAGACGTTCCTCCATACTCCGTGGCTGCTGGTATCCCGGCGAGGGTCATTAAACAAATTGACGAAAAAACAAAATCAAAAACAGAAATCATGCAAGAACTTCGTCAACTTTAATTTCTTTAGTGAATATTGCCTGAAGCGTGGATAACTATATCCACGCTTTCTGTATAGGGAGGGAATAATGTGAAAATAAACCCTTTTGCCAAGATCCGGCGTGATCTGCATCAAATACCGGAGATAGGGTTCAAAGAATTCAAGACGCAGCAATACCTACTGAATTACATAACGAATCTGGCCCAGGAGCGAATGGAAATAGAAACATGGCGAACTGGGATATTCGTGAAAGTGAAGGGAATGAACCCGCGAAAAACCATTGGCTACAGGGCTGATATAGACGGTTTGCCGATAAAAGAGGAAACCGGATTGCCGTTTGCATCCAACCACGAGGAATATATGCATGCCTGCGGTCATGATTTTCATATGAGCATAGGTTTGGGATTATTGACATATTTCACGGAAAATCCGATAGATGATGACTTGCTATTCATCTTCCAGCCTGCAGAAGAGGGTCCTGGCGGAGCAGAACCAATGCTTAAATCGGAAACGATGAAAAAATGGAAGCCTGATATGATTCTTGCTTTACATATTGCTCCGGAGTATCCAGTTGGGACGATTGCCGTTAAAGAAGGGCTTCTATTTGCCAATACATCTGAATTATTCATCGATTTGAGGGGGAAAGGAGGACATGCAGCCTATCCGCACAAAACAAATGACATGGTCATTGCGGCCTGCTCGCTTGTAGGGCAGCTTCAAACAATCGTTTCCAGGAATGTCAATCCGCTTGATTCAGCTGTCATTACAGTTGGGAAGATTACTGGAGGCACTGTTCAAAACATTATTGCGGAGACAGCGCGGTTAGAGGGCACAATACGCACTCTTAACCCCGAATCAATGGTAAAGGTCAAGTCTAGGATAAAAGCGCTTGTGGATGGTATACAAGTGGGATATGAGTGCTTGGCTGAAATCGACTATGGCGCAATGTATCACCAGGTATATAATGAAGAACGGTTGACCCGGGAATTCATGGAATTCACAGAGAAGTCAACTGCTGTTCGTTTGCATCAATGTACTGAAGCAATGACTGGTGAAGATTTTGGTTATATGTTAAAGGAGATTCCAGGATTCATGTTCTGGCTGGGGGTTTCATCGGAATACGGATTGCACCACGCCAAGTTAAGCCCGGATGAAAAAGCGATTGAACTCGCGATCGATCACTTAACGGATTATATAACGTTTAAAGGAAGCGAAGCATAAAAATGATTTTCAGTACAGAACATGCTCTAAAGAAAGAACGAATGACGTTGGAGGGCTTATTGTGAAAAAAGAATTTGCGGTGATTGGACTTGGCCGTTTTGGCGGCAGCATAGTCAAGACATTAGCTGAAGAAGGATTAGGGGTTCTGGCTATCGATGCCGACGAAGATCGAGTGAATGAATTTGCCAGAATAGCTTCACATGCTGTAGTAGGGGATACGACAGATGAAAATGTACTGAGAAACATAGGGATTCGAAATTTTGATCATGTCATTGTAGCGATTGGCGAGAATATTCAAGCAAGTATATTGACGACTCTCATGCTTAAGGAATTGGGTGTCGGAAATGTTACGGTTAAAGCGCAAAATGATTATCACGAGAAGGTTCTTCGTAAAATCGGGGCCGACTTTGTCGTGCACCCCGAACGGGATATGGGGAGAAGGATTGCCCATAATATCGTCTCCAATAATATTCTCGATTATTTGGAGCTTTCTGATGAACACTCCATCGTCGAAATTGTTGCAAGCCAAAAGATGAATGGAAACTCGATAATTGACCTTGATATCCGTGCCCACTATGGACTGAATATAGTCGCAATCAAAAGAGGGAACGAAATAAATGTTTCCCCACAGGCGAGCGATTTAATTCATAAAGGTGATATATTGATCGTCATCGGCGCGGATTCGGACATCAATCGCTTTGAAAAAAAAATTGTGGAATAAGTAAGCGTCCTGCTAAAATCGAGCAGCGCTTTTATCAAAGGAAAACAAAAAGGTTTCGGAATGGCCTCATTCCGAAACCTTTTTGTTTTTTAATTGGATCTGAAGGAGTTATAGAGAATAGCCTGCATCGACAATTTTTCAATTCCCTTTTTATTTTTGCGTACTTGATAAACTCGTGTTTCCGGCACTTCGACAGTGTGGAATCAACAAATACATGCTTCTTATCAGTTTACTTTCGGAAGCTTTCCATTTTTAAAACAAGAAAGACTGTAGACAAAAGGAGTTCTATCTAACTTTTAAAACAAAATTGATTGGAGCGGGTATTCAAGACTCCTGCGGGAGACGTGTAAGGGAGACCCCACAGGCATCTAAGGCGCCGGGGGCCTCCCGGACAGCCGAGGAAAGTGAGTGCCTGGAGTGGAATTCAAGGTGGGGGATTTAAAAACCTAAACAAAAAAAGCCCAGCCAAATGATGGCTGGGCTTCTATTATTTATTGCACTTCCATGATGATCGGCAGGATCATCGGACGGCGTTTCGTTTTTTCATATAGGAATGGAGATAGAGTGTCTGTAATTTCATTTTTGATTTCAGACCATTGTGTAGTTTTGCGATCCATCACCTTATTTAAATGCTTTGTGATCAAGGATTGAGCATCGCTGATAAGGTCTCCTGATTCTCTCATATAAACAAATCCGCGTGAGATGATGTCAGGACCGGATGCAATTTTGAATTCCTTCATATTGATGCTGACCACAACAACGACAAGGCCTTCCTCGGAAAGAATCCGACGATCACGGAGAACGATATTACCGATATCCCCAATGCCGCTTCCATCGATATAAACCGAACCTGAAGGGATTTTACCAGCGATTTGAGCTGTGTTCTCACTTAAGGAAAGAACTTCACCATTATCCATGATAAAGCAATTTTCTTCCGGAACGCCGCAATCGACTGCATGGCGGGCATGCAGTTTTTGCATACGGTATTCACCATGGATTGGCATGAAGAATTTTGGTTTTATCAAACGGAGCATAAGCTTTTGTTCCTGCTGTCCGCCATGTCCTGATGTATGAATGTCATTAAGAGGACCTGAAATGACGTCTGCTCCTGCACGATATAATTGATTGATCGTTCTGGAAACACTGATTGTGTTACCTGGGATGGGTGAAGAAGAAAATACTACCGTATCACCAGGGATGATTTGAATTTGACGGTGAGTGCCGTTCGCTATGCGCGATAGTGCTGCCATTGGTTCACCTTGGCTGCCTGTACAAAGGATGGTTACTTTATTCGCAGGCATACGATTCAATTGCTGTACATCAATAAATGTATCTTTAGGCGCTACGATATAACCAAGATCTTGTCCGATTGATATGGCTGAATCCATGCTTCGGCCAAAAACGGCTATTTTACGGCCGTTGGCCACGGCTGCTTCCACAACTTGCTGAAGGCGATGGATGTTCGATGCAAACGTTGCAAAAATAATCCGGCCGTCAACCTTGCGGAAAATGTCTTGAATGGTATCACCGACACGGCTTTCGGACATAGTAAAGTTCTGCACTTCACTATTTGTGCTATCCGAGAGTAAGCACAATACACCTTCTTTACCGATTTCAGCCATCTTGGTCAGGTTTGCAGGCTCACCCACTGGGGTGAAGTCGAATTTAAAATCACCAGTATGGACAATTTGTCCAGGTGGGGTTTTTACGACGATTCCATATGAGTCAGGGATACTGTGAGTTGTACGGAAGAAAGAGACGGACGTTTTCCGGAACTTGATCACTTCATCTTCACTGATTTCAATCATGGTTGTCTGACGTAAAAGGCCGTGTTCTTCCAATTTATTACGAAGCAGTCCAAGTGCAAGCTTCCCGCCGTATACAGGGACATTCACTTTTCTAAGTAAATAAGGAATCCCGCCAATGTGGTCTTCATGACCATGGGTAATGAAAACACCTTTGATTTTATCTACATTTTTCTCTAAATAGCTGTAATCTGGAATCACATAGTCAATACCGAGGAGTTCATCTTCAGGAAATTTAATTCCAGCATCAATGATGATGATTTCATCTTGAAACTGAACAGCATATGTGTTCTTACCGATTTCGCCTAAACCGCCCAGGGCGAATACAGCTGTTTGATCGTTTTTTACGAATTTCATAAATTATAGCTCCAATACTTTGTAATCTTCATTTTGTTTTTCATATTCTAAATATGCTCCGGTTACGGGTAGTACGATTTCTACGTTATAAGGTTCTTTTTTTAATTTTAAACGAACGTCACGAACGGATTCACCTTCGACAAACATTGTTTTAGTATTCTCCCTGATGGGAACCTCTGATATGGTTACTTGATAGTATACCTTAAAAACCATTTTAATCTCTCCTCACTTGTTTGCATTGCTTTTTTCATTATATATAAAAACAACAATTTTTTCATGTTTTTCAACATCATGTAAAAATAAACCCAGCTCCGCCATAAAAACGGAAGGGGTTTGATGAATTAAATATACCAATGTCTAAAAGTATATAAAAAAATAGATGGCCGAATCTGGTATCAATCCAATTGTAGCTTCCTCTATCTTATATCCTATCCGTTTTTGCCATGTGTAAAACTTAAATCATGGGATCTTTTTTTCGTAAACGATTTCTTTCTAAATTAATACAGTACCACTGTGTACAGCGTTTCATGAAAACACAGCGACTCATATTTTGATTGAAATATGTATTCACCTGACCATATAAAAGCCAAGATAGAAAGAATGCCTAACAAGAACTTTACAACAAGGAAGAAGCCCTCCGCAAGTTTTTGAAGGGCTGTCCGAAAAAAATTCGCATATGGATGACGGCCAAGGCAGGAATGAGTGGCAAATCATGCGATAGATTTTTTTCTTAAAAGATCATTCCACTGTTTAGCAAGCTTTTTACGAAGCTTTTTTAACATGGCGATCACGCTCCCTTAGTTATTATTGTATAGGATTATTCAATAATGTAAATACGTCTTTACAGGTACATGGCCCATTTTTGAAAAAAAAGGCTCTTTCAAACAAGCAACTGGGATTTAAGAGGCAGAAGGATGGGAGAAGTGTAATCTGGAAAGCCTGAGTTGGTTTCATTAAGAATAGTATATGCCCATTCCTGAATAAAAAACGTAACTTTGAGTTGGGTCCGGTAGAGTTACTTGACTTATCTTGATGACAATTATTAAATGGGTACATATTAAAAAGGAAAAAATGAATGAATTGGAAGTGAATCGCAAGTGAAAATCGTATTCTTTGATATTGACGGAACATTGCTTGATCATGAAAAAAAGTTACCTGCATCAACAAAAGAAGCCATTAAGCAACTTCAGGATAGCGGGGTTTTTGTAGCGATTGCCACAGGAAGGGCTCCGTTCATGTTCGAGTCTTTAAGGGAAGAGCTTGGCATCGATACATTCGTAAGTTTCAATGGACAATACGTTGTTTTTGAAGGGAAAGTCGTTTATAAAAACCCTTTGAGCATACCTGAGATAAAACGCCTTCACGAACATGCTGAAAAAAATGAAATACCGATCGTGTTCATGAATGAGGAAACAATGAAATCGAGTGTTCCGCATCATAGCAGAATTGAAGAAGCATTAAGCAGCCTTAAGTTTCCCCACCCTGAACATGTGGCGGATTTTTATGAGGACCATGATATATACCAAGCCTTATTATTCTGTTCGGAAGATGAAGAAGGGAACTTTGTTGGAAAATATGATGATTTTCACTTCATTAGATGGCATGAGTATTCGACGGATGTACTTCCATTCGGGGGTTCAAAGGCTGAAGGCATTAAAATATTAATGGAAAAAGTCGGGTTTGCTCTTGAGGATGTTTACGCCTTTGGAGATGGCTTAAACGATATAGAGATGTTAAAAGTAGCGGGATATGGCGTGGCTATGGGGAATGCCGGTCAGCTTGTGAAGCAAGAGGCCGACTTTGTAACGAAGGATGTCGATGATGATGGCATACTTTTTGGTTTGAAAGAACTTGAACTGATATAAAAAATAAAGCCCCCGTCAACCAACAGACGGGGGTTTTGCTTATTACGTTACCTTTCCACCGCAATTGAATTTTCCGGAATGGCATAGGGGTCTTCCGGATTGATATGATCATAAAACATGATACCATTAAGGTGGTCGATTTCATGTTGAAAGCAAATGGCTGCGATGCCTTTCAGGCGGAGTTGAACCGATTTTCCTTCCAGGTCCGTACCCGCAACCGTTATTCGGGCATAACGTGGCACATAGCCGGAAACGGGACGATTTACGGAAAGGCAGCCTTCTCCGGATGTCAAGTATGCTTTTTCGACTGAATGGCTAACGAGTTTAGGGTTGAAAAGTGCATAGCTATAAAGTTGATCATCCTTTTCTTTTAAATGAACCGCAATCATCCTTTTTGAAACATTAACCTGTGGTGCAGCCAAGCCAATTCCTGCCCTTAACCCGTATAGAGCAGCAATATCAGGTTTCTGGCTGTTTTGGACATATTCCATCAAGCTGGCTAAAAGTTGCTTATCTTCATTTGATGCCGGAAGTGGAACCTCTACCGCGACTTGCCTTAAGATTGGATCGTCTTCATTAACAAAATCATCCATGGTAAGCATAATCTTTCACCCCATAAAATTCTTATAATATGTATAGGGTTATTTTAACAAAAAAAAGGCTGAAAGTTAATGAATGGTTTAATGAAAGAAAAATGGAGGGGATGGAATCAAGTCGATGATTTCCTATCCCTGCCATTATTTTATTTGCATGTTGGTCTATTTAAAAAATATTATCATTTTTTGTGAATCAGGGTAAATCGTTATCATTTTCGGGTAAAGGTAATAGTAATTACCTGGTTAGCATAAGCACGCGCCGACGATGATTAACAGAATGAACAGGACAATGATCAGGGCAAAGCCGCTTCCAAAGCCGCAGCCTCCACCATCGCCATATCCATAGCTGGGTGCAGCGGAAACCGGATAACAACATTCTTGGTTGAAGCCTCCATACATAATTTCATACCTCCGTTTTTGTATTTATTAAAATGCTGACCATTCAAATTTGAAACGGTCCCTACAGCCTATGCAGTATGGTTTAAAGGGTGTAGGCTAGCGCCCAGTAATGAAAAAAACCTGTTCGGAATATGATTGTAACAAATGTCTGCGGCTTAAGAATGAATTGAGGAACATGAATCTTCGAAGAACTATCAGAAGGAGTTGTCTATGTTGAAACGTTTTGGTCCATTTGTTATCTTACTTCTTTCTTTAGTGATCTTGACCGGTTGTTTTAATGGTTCACCGGAAGAAAGAATCCACAAAATCCTGGAGAAAACTGCAGAAAAGGAAAGTGATTTCACCGAGAATCAAGAGCCGCTTAATGAATTGGAGAAAAAAGAAAAAGAAAAATATGAGAAAATCATTAAACTTGGATTGGATGATTATAAACAGATCGTCGAGCTTTCAGATGAAGCAACCAAGAATATCGACGAAAGGGAAAAAATAATTGAAAAGGAACAAAGCAGTATGCAATCCTCAAAAGAACAATTCAATCAAATAGATGAACAAATCGGGAAAATAGAGGATGAAAAGATAAAAAAAGAAGCGACTGAAATGAAAAAGATCATGAGTGAGCGCTATAGCACCTATGATGATTTATATGATGCTTATCAACAAAGTCTCGCTTATGATCGTGAATTATATGAGCTTTTTAAAAAAGAGGATTTGAAAATGGATGAATTACAAGTGCAAATCGAGAAAATAAATACCTCTTATACAAAAGTTTTGAAAGCGAATGAGGAATTTAATGCATTAACGGAAAAATCAAATCAAAAAAAAGAAAGTTTTTATGATAGTTCCGGCATAGAAATGGCGGATTCAACAAAATAATATAAATAATGATGGGCTGTGATCCTCACTCACAGCCCATATTTTTTTCAATCCAGTTCATTTTTGGGATAAAAAATTTAAGAATGGTCTTTTTTTATGCAACAAGCCTGATGTGAAATTTTCATACCTGTACTAAAAAAAAACGATAATTAAAAATCTAACAGCAGACTTAGATGAAAGCGCTTGAATATTTTATCGGAATATTATTTTAAGGGCTCAAATGCCTTTAGTTAAAGCGGTTTTGGAATCGATGGGATATGCTGGGGAATTGAAATGTTATCCTTCGCCATCCTTAAATTGAAAAATACGGGAAATTTAATAGTACAGTTATAAATTGAAAACTAATACAGAGAAGAAGTATGAGTATTGGAAATTCTATTAGATCAAAATTATAAGGAACTCCAAGTGATTGACTTGATGTTAATTCATCTTGTAAACTTAATCTATAAAAATTCTTGTATCATTTTCCTTGATTTTTTTTATGGTACAGAATAAGATTGAGACATATTAAGCATATCCACGTTTGAGGATTGGTCTTAAGGGAAAAATAAAAGAATGTATTGTTGAAGAAACTAAAAAGCAAACTATTTTTGCTTTATAGAATAATAATAGCAAACCTTTTTAATGAAAGGATGAGGTGCCAAATGGCTCAAAAAACTAAACAAGCTAAAATTAATGTTCAGGATCAGCTTAAGAAAGTAGAAGAACAATTTGAAACTTTTCAAATTTTAAATGAAGAGGGAGAAGTCGTGAATGAAGCGGCTATGCCTGATTTAAGTGATGAACAATTGCAAGAATTAATGCGCCGTATGGTTTATACACGCATCTTGGATCAACGTTCCATATCACTGAACCGTCAAGGCAGATTAGGTTTCTATGCACCGACTGCCGGTCAAGAAGCTTCTCAAATCGCTTCCCAGTATGCTTTGGAAAAAGAAGATTTCATTTTGCCTGGTTATCGTGATGTTCCGCAAATCGTTTGGCATGGCCTGCCGCTTTGGCAAGCATTCTTATTCTCCCGGGGTCATTTTAAGGGAAATCAAATCCCTGAAGACGTCAATGTAATTTCTCCTCAAATCATTATCGGCGCTCAATATATCCAAGCTGCCGGAGTGGCTCTTGGGTTGAAGAAACGCGGGAAAAAAGCTGTTGCCATTACATATACGGGTGACGGTGGAACTTCACAAGGTGACTTCTATGAGGGAATTAACTTTGCAGGTGCATTTAAAGCGCCAGCTATCTTCATCGTGCAAAATAACCGTTTTGCAATCTCTACACCAGTTGATTTGCAGTCAGCATCGAAAACATTGGCCCAAAAGGGTGTGGCTGCAGGTATTCCTGGAATCCAGGTTGATGGTATGGATGCGTTGGCCGTTTATACAGCCGTTAAAGAAGCGCGTGAACGTGCGATCAATGGTGAAGGCCCTACATTGATTGAAACATTAACTTACCGTTATGGACCACATACGATGGCTGGGGATGACCCGACACGTTACCGTACTTCCGAAATGGATAACGAGTGGGAACTGAAAGATCCATTGGTTCGTTTCCGCAAGTTCTTGGAAAGCAAAAAACTTTGGAATGAAGAATTAGAAAACGAAACGATAGAGAAAGCCAAAGACGATATTAAAGAAGCAATCAAATTGGCTGATGCAGAACCTAAACAAAAGGTTACAGACCTAATTGAAATCATGTATGAAGAAATGCCTTATAACTTAAAAGAACAATATGAAATTTATAAAGAGAAGGAGTCGAAGTAAGCCATGGCTCAATTGACGATGATTCAAGCAATTACAGAAGCATTACGTACAGAACTTAAAAATGACGAGAATGTACTCGTTTTTGGAGAAGATGTAGGTCTTAATGGTGGAGTTTTCCGTGCAACGGAAAATCTTCAAAAAGAATTCGGTGAAGATCGTGTATTCGATACACCTCTTGCTGAATCTGGAATCGGTGGATTAGCGGTCGGTCTTTCTTTACAAGGTTTCCGTCCTGTTCCTGAAATTCAATTCTTTGGGTTTGTATATGAAGTAATGGATTCCGTAAGCGGTCAGCTTGCTCGTATGCGCTACCGTTCAGGCGGACGTTACAGTGCACCGGTTACAATTCGCTCACCTTTTGGGGGCGGAGTGCATACTCCGGAAATGCATGCTGATAGCTTAGAAGGTTTAATGGCCCAGCAACCAGGGTTAAAGGTAGTTATCCCTTCCACTCCTTACGATGCAAAAGGCTTATTGATTTCAGCGATTCGTGATAATGACCCTGTCATTTTCCTTGAGCACATGAAATTGTACCGTTCGTTCCGTCAGGAAGTTCCTGAAGAAGAATACACAATTCCATTAGGAAAAGCGGATGTGAAAAGAGAAGGAACGGATTTATCCATTATTACTTATGGTGCGATGGTGCAGGAATCCATCAAGGCAGCTGAGGAATTGGCTAAGGATGGTCATTCCGTCGAAGTGGTCGACTTACGGACTGTATCACCATTGGATATCGATACAATCATTGCTTCTGTAGAAAAAACAGGACGCGCTATCGTTGTTCAAGAAGCACAAAAGCAAGCTGGTATAGCGGCGAATGTCGTAGCGGAAATTAACGAACGTGCCATTTTGAGCTTGGATGCTCCAGTACTGCGCGTGGCGGCAGCTGATACGGTATTCCCGTTTTCACAAGCTGAAACAGTATGGCTCCCTAATTATAAAGACATTATTGAAACGGCGACTAAAGTCTTGAAGTTTTAACAATCTTAAGTAATGGAATGAATGTCCTGCTTGGGAAAGTGATTTTGCATTAACGGTAATGCAAGATAAAGGACTTTATTCAAAGCACTAAGTATGATTTAATATAGGAGGTTGAACTCAGTGGCATTCCAATTTAGACTCCCTGATATCGGAGAAGGTATACACGAAGGTGAAATAGTGAAATGGTTTGTAAAACCAGGAGATAAGATACAAGAAGATGACGTGCTTTGCGAGGTTCAAAACGATAAGGCCGTTGTTGAAATCCCATCCCCGGTGGAAGGTACCGTTGAAGAAATCCTTGTTCAAGAAGGAACGGTTGCCGTTGTTGGCGATGTACTTGTAACATTCGATGCTCCAGGTTATGAAAATCTTCAGTTTAAAGGGGATCATGGAGAAGAAGCGAAGGCAGAAGGCGAGAAGAATACGGAGGCCCAGGTTCAAGCAACTGCTGAAGCTGGACAGGAAGTCAAGAAAGAGGCTGCTCCGGTTCAAGAAAATAGCGGAGTAACAGGCGCGGGAGCACAACCACAGGTTGAGGCAGATCCTTCACGTCGTATTATCGCCATGCCTTCTGTCAGGAAATATGCACGCGAACAAGGGGTAAATATTCGTGAGATCACTGGTTCTGGGGATAACGGCCGCATCATGAAGGAAGACATTGATGCTTTCAAAAACGGCAAAACCGCTCCACAGCAACCAGCAGCTCAAAGTGAAGCTTCACAACAAAAAGATACGGAAACAACCGAAAAACAAAAAGTTTCAATTCCAGAAGGGCAATATCCTGAAACTCGTGAGAAAATGAGCGGTATGAGAAAAGCGATCGCAAAAGCAATGGTTAAGTCCAAGCAGACAGCTCCGCATGTAACATTAATGGATGAAGTCGATGTGACGCTATTGGTTGCTCACCGTAAGAAATTCAAGGAAATTGCTGCACAAAAAGGAATCAAGCTTACATTCCTACCTTATGTTGTTAAAGCGTTAACAAGTGCATTGCGTGAATTCCCTATGCTTAACACATCATTTGATGATGAAGCTAGTGAGATTATCCATAAACACTATTACAATATCGGAATTGCGGCAGACACAGACAAAGGACTGCTCGTTCCAGTTGTAAAAGATGCAGATCGTAAATCAACTTTTGCTATTTCACAAGAAATTAACGAATTAGCGACGAAAGCCCGTGACGGCAAATTGGCTCCTAACGAAATGAAAGGTGCTTCTTGCTCCATTACGAATATCGGTTCCGCAGGCGGTCAATGGTTCACACCTGTTATCAATCATCCAGAAGTTGCCATTCTAGGGATTGGACGCATTGCCGAAAAAGCAATTGTACGCGACGGGGAAATTATCGCCGCTCCAGTTCTGGCATTATCACTGAGCTTTGATCACCGCATGATTGATGGAGCAACAGCTCAACATGCATTGAATCATATCAAAAAGTTATTGAACGACCCAGAATTATTGTTAATGGAGGCGTAAACAATGGTAGTAGGAGATTTTCCAATCGAAACAGATACTTTAGTAATCGGTTCAGGCCCAGGGGGATATGTTGCCGCAATTCGCGCAGCACAGCTTGGACAGAAAGTAACGGTCGTTGAAAAAGGAACAATCGGCGGAGTTTGTTTGAATGTAGGCTGTATTCCATCGAAAGCTTTAATTTCGGCTGGACACCGTTTCCATGAAGCTCAGCATTCAGAAGATATGGGTATCTTTGCAGAAAAAGTTACTGTTGATTTTTCTAAAGTACAAGCTTGGAAAGGTTCTGTAGTAAAAAAATTAACAGGCGGTGTAAGCAGCCTGTTAAAAGGCAATAATGTTGATGTTGTAACTGGCGAAGCTTATTTCGTTGATGAAAACAGCATCCGTGTTATGAATGAAGACTCAGCCCAAACATATACATTTAAAAACGCAATCATCGCTACTGGTTCATCGCCAATCGAGATTCCGTCATTTAAATATACGAAACGTGTACTTAATTCAACTGGCGCTCTTGCTTTGGAAGAAGTTCCAAGTTCGATCGTGGTAATCGGCGGAGGTTACATCGGAACTGAACTTGGCGGAGCATTCGCTAGCTTTGGCACTAAAGTGACGATCCTTGAGGGTACCGAAGAAATCCTTTCTGCAGGCTTTGAAAAACAAATGGCAGCACTTGTTAAGCGTAACCTTAAAAACAAAGGTGCTGAAATTGTTACTAAAGCAAATGCTAAAGGCGTGGAAGAAACTGATACAGGTGTAACCGTTACTTATGAAGTAAAAGGCGAAGAGAAAAAAGTTGAAGCCGATTACGTTTTAGTAACAGTTGGACGTCGTCCAAACACTGCTGAAATCGGCCTGGAACAAGTCGGAATCAAAATGACTGACCGCGGTTTGATCGAAACGGATAAACAATGCCGTACTAGCGTGAAAAACATCTACGCAATCGGTGATATCGTTTCTGGACCTCAGTTAGCTCATAAAGCTTCTTATGAAGGTAAAATTGCAGCTGAAGCCATTGCTGGACATTCATCTGAAATCGATTATCTTGCTATTCCGGCTGTTGTATTCTCTGAACCGGAACTTGCTTCTGTCGGTTATAATGAAAAAGAAGCGAAGGAAGCTGGAATCGAAGCGCTTGCTTCTAAATTCCCATTCGCTGCAAATGGACGTGCTCTTTCCTTAAATAATACGGACGGATTTGTGAAGCTTATCACTCGCAAAGAAGACGGATTGGTTATTGGAGCACAAATTGCAGGACCAAACGCTTCTGATATGATTGCAGAACTTGGTTTGGCTATCGAAGCAGGTATGACTGCCGAAGATATTGCGATGACAATCCATGCACATCCAACTTTAGGGGAAATCACAATGGAAGCTGCTGAAGTTGCCCTTGGAACTCCTATCCACATCATTAAGTAATTGAGTTATATAAAAGCGTACTGCTAAATGCAGTACGCTTTAGTTTGTAGACAAAAGGGGTTCGGAATTAAAAAATTCTGAACCCCTTTTGAAATTCCCTCTGAATTTCGCCTAAAGTTAAGAGATTGGGGCTCTACTAGCCCACTATGTTAGGCCATTTTTGGACCTCGCCCTGTCCAAAGCATACTCCATATGTGTTTGTCAGATATGCACACCGTGATAAAAATGAGCATGTTGCACAGCGGTGTTTTGGGGATTTATACTCGCGATAGCCCTCTTTATTTGTTGTTGAGTACTAGTGTTCAATCTAAAAGGTAAGACAAAGTTGATTGGAACGGAAGGTACTGACTCCTGCGGGAAAAGCGCGTCTAGGGGAGACCCCCACAGGCGAAAGCCGAGGAGGCTCCCCGAACGCCCCCGGAAAGCGAGTGCCCTACGTTCCAAACAACGTCCAAATTGTACAATCCCTAAAAATAGATAAACTCGATTTTCATCGAGTTTGTCTACAGTCTGAAGCGTACTGCTAAATGCAGTACGCTTTTTTTTGGCCGGATTTAAAAAATGAAGGAGACTCCCCATACATGAATTTCTTCTTACTAGTTAAATGAAATGGACAAAAAG
Source organism: Peribacillus sp. 05N428 (assembly GCF_056397085.1). NCBI lineage: Bacteria > Bacillati > Bacillota > Bacilli > Caryophanales > Bacillaceae > Peribacillus > Peribacillus sp. 05N428. Next base: position 124,905 of record NZ_JBFTMS010000023.1, read on the forward strand.
GGCATAAGCTATAAAAAGGACTTCTTACTTTTTTCCTTGAAATGGTTTGAAAAAGGCCATAGAGGATAAAAAATAAGATGAGCGATTTGTTAAAGGAATATTTTTTGCCAATCATGGCTGATATATTCATATTAAAATGGGGTGGATCACTTGAAAAATTATCTGGTAATCCTCTTTCAACTAATCGTTTGGAGTGGGTATACATTAGTTGAATGGCTGTCTGTTAACGATCGATTGGTTTTCAAAGTATTCATGTTTCTGGTCTTTTCTTATCTAGCCATTTACATTGGTAAAATGATTTTAAAATCCAATAGACGAACCATGCTTGTTACCGTGATAAGTCTATTATGTTACGGGATTTTGCAAATCCTTTTGGAAACGCTGGTACCCGTATATTGAATTTTTCGTAAGCTTCGAAGACATATGAAACAACGGAGGAATCATGTTTAAAAAAGTAGTGGCATTATTTACATTAGTATCATTTTTATTGGTGGCTTGTAATGACCCGAGTTCCGGTCAAACTGAAAATGAGAATGAAAAAAGTGTGGAAACGACGACAACGGTCCAAGATGAAAGTCAGCAAGATAAAGATTTGGAAACGGAAACGTCACAAACGATTGGCGAAGGGAATGTAAAGGCAGAATATCGGGTGGATAAAGAGAATTGGTCATTTAAACCGATTGGGGATGCAAATCCGAAAGTTGTGTTGTTGACATTTGATGATGCACCTGAAAAATATTCCCTGGCAATCGCCCAAACCCTGAAGCGACTTGAAGTACCTGCGATTTTTTTCGTGAACGGTCACTTTCTTGAAAATGATGAAAATAAAGCAATGCTGAAAGAAATTCATGAAATGGGTTTTTCCATAGGAAATCATACGTATTCCCATGTGAATTTAAAAGAGTTGAACGAAAAGGAACAAGAGCGGGAAATCGTAAAATTGAACAATTTGGTTGAGGGAATAATAGGGGTGCGCCCTAAGTACTTCAGGGCGCCATTTGGGTCGAATACCGAGCATTCAAAAAAAGTCGCTGAGAAAGAAAAAATGTTGGTCATGAATTGGACTTACGGATATGACTGGGAAAAAGAGTATCAGGATAAAAAAGCTTTAACGGAAATCATGTTGAACAGCCCTTATTTGGGAAATGGGGCGAACTTACTGATGCATGACCGGAAATGGACGAGTGAAGCGATAGAGGATATCGTGAAAGGTTTTCAAAAGAAAGGCTACGAGTTCCTTGATCCAAAATTAATTGAAACGCCTGCATGAGCCAATTTCGGCATTTGCAGGTTTTTTTATTTCCTTGGGTAATAATACATCACCCGTTTATTGAAGAGATGCAGCTGCGCCCGTAATTTCTTTGCAAGGAATTTGCACAATTCATTAGCTTTTCCCTTATCACCGAAAGTTGCTGTTTCAGGGAGGGTGAATTGGATATAGGATTGGATCCGATCTGATCCATCTTCATCCTTTACGACTTCTTGGTCAACTCCTATCAATATCATGTGATATCGATCTTCTTTGGCTTGGAGATATATGGCCTTATCCTTCATTCTTTCCGGTTCTTTCATTTCATAAGGAAATGCTTTCTTATCATAGTCCCAATCCAGTTGCTTTCCGGTTTTCGCTGTAATCATTTGATAATAGTTCAGTAATTCTTTCACGTCTTCGATGGTTACAGTTCCTTTCACGGACTCAGGAACAAGTTTGATATAGGCATTTTCAGTCATGTGGATCCCCCTTAAATCGATAAGATGTAAGAATATTTTAACATTTTATGGATGTATTATATACCTATCTATATGTAAATGAAAAGGCGAAATTCCTTTTTTACCTTGCCATGCTAAAGCAAGGAGTGTGATGCACTGAGTCCAGGGCCCTTTGTTTATAAATAAATTCCCGTGTTTTAAAAAAGGATGTTTTCGCATACTTTGTTGCTATTTATCAAGTAGTGCGGTGTGGTTGATTTCCCCTCCAGATGCTCGCTTTCCGCGGGGCGGGCGGTGAGCCTCCTCGGCGTAAACGCCTGTGGGGTCTCACCTGTCCCGCTGCTCCCGCAGGAGTCTCGCACTTCCGCTCCAATCAACCTTAAAT
>NZ_JBFTMS010000024.1:0-80521 GCF_056397085.1 Peribacillus sp. 05N428
CCTGTTCGTCGAGCCAAGATTTTATTCCACGCTTCCTCCAGCCCTTACCTCACGATAAGTACCTTGCGCTTCCTTAGTGGTTGGTCGATGTGTACCCCCACAGTGGACTTTCACCACCTAGATAGATGCCATGCCTGGCACACAAGAAAGAGCTGCCTTAAAGACAGCCCCGATCTTCAGCTAACGCACCCGTAGTTCATTAAGGCTGGTTTTTCACTTGAATATGAATGTATGAGAATGCAAGAATCGTATTTCAGGCCGCCAATTGGCGGCGTTTTAGAATTTAAACTAACTCTAAGATTTCTTTGAAATTATTCACTACAAAATCTGCTTGTTTTAATTCATCTTCTTGAGCAAAGTCAAAGTTCACACCAACGGCAATAAGTTCATTATCCTTAGCAGCAGATATATCTGAAGACCGGTCTCCGACAACGTAACCTTTTCCTATTTGATTTTTATTTTTAACCATTTGCACTAAATCTGACTTATGCCCAGATTTAATTAGTTGGATACTATATGTATTTTGAATAAATCTATCCAAATTATAAGCTTCTACAATTGCTTGTAAATATTCTATCTGTCCATTGCTGGCAATAAATAAGGGATACTTTTTACTTAACTCATTTAATGTACTCTCCACATCAGCATATAATGCACCTTTTTGTGCTTGGATTAGTTCTATAAGCTTTTTATGAAAAATCTCATTGCTCTTTACTCGTATTTCTAGTGAGTGGTTTGGGCAAAGTGTTTGCCATACAACCGGTAGAGGTACACCCATGATTTCCCTATATTTTTCAATCGGTGTTTTTGTATCCCATAAATTTTCTTTTCGTAGTACATCAAATGTTTCTTCTAGGGCAGGTTCTAAAATTAAATTTGTTTGAAATAAGGTTCCATCCATATCAAAAATAATTGCTTTACTCATTGAAATTTCATCCTCTCCCTATCTCTCATCTTTAAAAAACGCTGCCTTAAAGACAGCTCCGTTCTTCAGGTTTAAGTACATTTCTTCACAATCCAGAAGCGTAGGAATCATATATTTCACCAATGATCCCTTTCAATTGATGGACACCTAAATCTGTATTTGTCATTATGACTAATCCTTTTTCTAAATAGGGATATGCAACCATCATACATTGAAAGCCCACTCCCCAACCAAGCGATGAAATTTCTAGTTCTCCTTTTGAATCATCTAAAAACCCCCCTAGTCCAGTCCACTCTTTACAACCTTGGGAGGTTATCAGTTCTTTTGCTTTACTTACAGAAAGTCCAATCTTACTTTTACCTTTTAAAGAATTAATTAATTCAATAACCAAAATGGATAAATCTAAAGGTGTTGTCCATAGCCCTGACGCAGCTTGATAGGGGTATATAGCATATTTTCCATCAACTAATTCTCCACTTTTTTTATGACCACAAGAAAAGTTATCACTTTTCTCTTCTGAAATAGTCATTGCTAATGAACTGTTGTGCATTTTTAATGGTTGAAATATTAGTTCGTCCATTATTTCTTCGAAACGTTTACCAGTCACATCTTCTAAAAGTAGTTGTATTATACAATAGCCTGCATCTGAATATTGAAAGTCGCTCTTAGGTTCATAGTTCACTTGAATAGGTGCTTTACAATAGGGTGTGTGTCCCTTTAATAGGTCAACGATTGAGGGAATACTGTCATTCGAATTAAGTTCCATAAAACTATCTTCAGGGTCTATAATTCCAGATTGATGACTAAGCAAGTTTCTTAATGTAACATATTGGTTTTCCGTAAATTTATTATCAGGAACTTTCCACGAGGTTAGCTTTTTGTTTATATCCTCATCTAAATCAACAAGACCTTGTTCAGTTAGTAGCAAAACAAGCGTCCCGGTTAAGAACTTACTAATCGAACAAGCACTAAAAATAGAATTACTATTTACAATTTTAGTCGTTCCTGCCTCAAGTAAACCATAGTGTTCTGCCATACTAATTTGAGCTTTATTAATTACTGCAATGCTCAAACCATTTACATTATGATAATCCATACGCTCTTTAATGCTTATATTAGTAATTCCCATCTAACCCCTCCGTTTTTATAACATTATTTTACCATTAGTGGGGATATACGGTGTGTTTTATTTCCTATGCTTGTGCAGCTAACCTGCCCCTTTAGTTCTATAACAAAAATATGAAAAAGACTGCCACTTTTGGCAGTCAGATATTTAAGTAGAGCACCTTTCTTTTAATTAACTGGTGTTAAAAGGTAATTAGTTTTTCCTTAAATTCTCCTAAAACTTCCTTTCGTTTTTCATAGTCTTTAGTATCTGCCTCTTCCCAAAGCTCAAGGTCTGCACCCCGTTCAATAGTGAAATTCTTCACATCCTGTGTCCATAAAATATTCGGAGTTATTTTCCAGGCGTATCACTTCGTCTAAATCTTTAAATGGCATGGCAGCTAGAATAGGACCAAAGATTTCCTCTTTAGGTACCTTCATCTCATCATTTACATCAGCAAAGATCGTCGGATCTATAAAAGAACCATCTCCTTGACCATAAAATTCTGAGAAGTGTGAGACTATCAATCGCTCACACTTCTTGCTGGTATTGGTAAAACTTGTACTGGCTTATTTAATTAATCTGCCCATTCACCGTTACGTGGGAATTCTGCAAAATCTTTGGGATCATGTGTAAAATAGACCGGTACACCCGCATTTTCCAGGAGGCGGATTCTCATGTAAGAATCGGATAGGACTTCTGCATTCCAATCATAAGGCATTGGGGCCATATTTTGATAGGTTTCTTTGAGATGGGCTGTATCAGCAGCAAGACATACAGGACCTCGATTCTCCAATTTAATAATCATAGCTTGGTGTCCAGGGGTGTGTCCAGGAGTAGTGATCAGTTTAATGGTTCCATCTTGAAATAAATCCACGTCACCATTAAGCTGTAAGAAATTAAATCCTCTAGTATCCTTATAATCATTAATACAATAAACTAAACTTGTCCATGAATCGGGCCACCATGCATAACGGAGTTCGCTCTTTTGCACTACGAAGGTTGCGTTTGGAAAATGGCACATTCCTCCCGCATGATCAAGATGCAAATGAGATAGGATCACATGTTTTACATCATCCAATTTATACCCCAGTTTTATTAACTGACGATCAATCGCATCTTCGCGTGTCATATTGCAGCCGAATGCCTCGCGCATTCCTGGGCCCCAATACTTTACCGCTGCTTCAGGGTCAGCAACATTATAATTAATCCCCGTGTCGTACAGAATGACTCCTTGTTTTGGGTGTTCAATAATATATACACTTGATGGTACATCTATTATTCCGTTCGCCCCAGTCATTAATATTCCCTTGTCAATTGCCAAAGGACCACAATCAACCGCTGTTACTCTTACTCCTGTACCCATCATACTACCTCCCATAATTTTATTTTTTTTGAAAACGTAAACGATTACTGCTTTTTTGATCACTTAACCCTAACCGTTTTATCTTCTACTTGTTATCGCTTCCAATTTTCTCTACTCTTTTTCTTAGTTCTGTTTTGAGCACTTTACCCATGGGGTTCCTTGGCAAGGCCTCGATGATTTCAATGTCCCTCGGAACCTTAAAATCTGCCAAACGTTCATGGCAAAACGTGATAATTTCTTCTGTTCTGACGGATTTTGCTTCACGAAATACGATAAAGGCTTTAATGTCTTCTCCTAACTTCTTATGTGGTTTAGCCACCACCGCAACCTCCAAGACGGCTGGATGCTGGTACAGGCAATTTTCCACTTCCTGGCTTGAAATGTTGAACCCGCCTCGGATAACCATATCCTTTTTACGATCGACATGATAGATGAATCCATCTTCATCACGATAAACTAAATCCCCGCTATACACCCAGTTGTCGCGAAGGGTTTCCTTGGTTGCCTTGTCATTCTTGAGATATCCCCTCATGTTGGCTGGAGAACGATAACATATTTCTCCAATCATATTCGGGCCTACCTCCTGATCCTTTTCATCGACAATCTTGACTTCAATTAATGGCATGGCTTTGCCGACAGATCCCAATTTTTCCAGTGCATATTCACCGGTTAGGCAGGTTCCGGTAGGTCCTGCTTCCGTCAAACCATATGTCTGTCGCAATTCAATGCCAGGAAAATTCTTTAATAAATCCAATATGACCTGTTTTGGCATCGGAGCCCCACCATAATCGAGTAATCTCAGAGAGGTCAACTGATAGCTGGGTACCTTTCCAGACTCCAGGATAAAGGTGTAAACAGCAGGGACCCCTACATAAACAGTTGTTTTTTCCGCTTCAATAGTGCTTAACGTTTCTTCTACATCGAATTTGCGATCAAGCACCATAGTTGCCCCATAGAAGAGAACGGACAGTAAATTAAAATGGGAACCTGAACTAGTAAAAAAAGGAAATGCACTCTGGTACACATCTTTCTCAGATAATCCCAGTGCTCCTCCCACAGAATAGCCGGTGGCCACAGCACTCGCATGGGTATGTATAACACCTTTAGGATGTGCGGTTGTTCCCGAAGTATAAAGTATATCAGCATCATCATTTTCCTCTACTAATATGGAAGGAGAAAAATAGATTCGATCTTCAATAAGGTTCTGAAAAGAATAGATTTGAATAACAGCATTTGAAGAGGAAGACTCTAGCGGTAGCACATCTGTGACAATGATACGACGAAGATTAGGACATTCTTTAGCGATTCTCTGTACTTTAGGAAGAAGGTTTGCAGAAGTAATAACGGTTGATGCTTCACAGTGCTCAAGAATGTACTTCAATTCAGGCTCAGAATATCTAGTGTTAATTGGGACATTGATCGCGCCGATTTTGTGAGCAGCATACAAACTGAGAATGCATTCTATTCCTTGCTCGTTATCCATAAAGATGGCAATCCGTTCTCCTTTTTGGATTTTAAGCTCATAAAATGAGGCAGCCAACAGATCAGTTAATTGGTTTAATTCCGCATAACTCAGTCGCATTTTCTTTCTTTTTATTCCACTCCAGGCAACTACAGCCGTCTTATTAGGATTTTTTTCGGCATGGCACCTCAAGAATTGTGGAATTGTCCGATGCTGAAAAAATGATGGCAGCGGCAGGCTCATTCACACTCCTCCTTAATCTAATGGGTAAATAACTTAATAGACCGACTTTATTACTCTACTAAATTTAATTTTTATTACCCTGGTTTCATTGACTTACATGAAACTGGCACTTCAACACACCTAATTCTATCTGCCATTAAATATTGGATCTCGTTTATCAAAGAATGCCCGAACAGCTTCTTTTGAATCTTCATAGCCTGATAGTTCACTGGATAAGCCCTGCTCATACTTATAACCCTCTTTCAAGTCCATATATTCAATAGTGTTCAGACTTTTTTTGGCCATTTTGATTGCAATTGGACTCTTTTTTGCAATTTTTCTAGCTACTTCAAGCGTGGCTTCTAACAATTCTTCTTTTGGAACCACTTTCAACACCGCTCCATATTCCTTCATTTCACTAGCCGACATTGGTTCTCCAGTATAATGCATGTAACGAACAACCATCTGTGGAACAAGCCTGGATAGGTGCTTCGCTCCACCCATAACCCCTACATTGATTTCCGGAAGACTAAAGGTAGCATTTTCCGAAGCCACCAAGATGTCACATACTGCAGCATAGGCGAGTCCTGTTCCAGGGGCGTGGCCATTGATTGCACCTATAACCGGAACTCTGCTGTCATAAACAGACCAAAAACTTTCACGTACCTTCTTCATTCTTTCATCCGCATTTTCAGGTTTCATGGTTAAAAATTCATTCAAATCATTTCCGGCGATAAAGGCTTTTTCACCTTCTGCTCGGAATACAACTACTCGGATATCATCTCGTTCATTAATGGAATGAAAGGTATCAGTGATTTCCTGGTAGGCCTGTGCATTAATCGCATTAACCGGCGGGCGGTTCACTGTGACGACCCCAATGTGATCTTCCTTCACTTCCAACGTAACAAATTCCATTTACTAATCCCTCCTAATCATCCTTTTTATCGTCCCTGTTTTATTGTAATAATTGGTTTTATTGCAATAATTGATGAGCAATAACCACTCGCTGAATTTGGTTGGTTCCTTCTACAATTTGTAGAAGTTTTGCCTGCCTGAAGTAACGCTCTGTAGGGAACTCTTTCATATATCCAACTCCGCCAAGCAGCTGTATCGCATCTGTGGTTACTTTCATAGCTGTATCGGTGGCAAAACATTTGGCCATTGCGCCAAACAACGCGCCCCCCGGTTCCCCCCGATCAATGACTGAAGCAGACTTGTAAACCAACTGCCTTGCCGCCTCTATTTGCATGGCCATGTCTGCCATCATCCATTGAAGTCCCTGGAATTGAGAGATTGATTTACCGAATTGCTTTCTTTCCTTTGTATAGGCAATGGCCGCATCCAGTGCCCCTTGCGCCAATCCAACCCCAATTACTCCTACAAGAGGTCGCGTCTTGTCAAGTGTCTTCATGGCAATTGTGAAACCGTCACCTTCATCACCCAATCTGTTCTCTGCCGGAACAACCACATTTTCAAAGTAAACTTCACAGGAGGTAAGTGCCCGGAAACCCATTTTATTTTCTTTTTTGCCGATTATAACCCCCGGCGCCTTTTTATCAATAACGAAAGCGCTTACACCTTTTGCCCCTTTGGAGGTATCTGTTTTGGCAAAGACGCATATTAAATCGGCAATGTCAGCATAGGAAATGAATCGTTTGACACCATTCAGGATATAGTTCTGGCCGTCAAAATCTGCTTTGGTTCTCATTGAAGCAACATCAGAACCCGCTTCTGGTTCGGTCAAGGCAAAAGAAACTCTTGAGTCACCACTTGAAATTTTAGGAAGAAAACGCCGTTTTTGCTCTTCATTACCACCAACCACAATGGGCATTGCACCCAATTCCTGGGTTGTGGGAACCATAGCTGTGTTGACACAGACCTTAGCCAGTTCCTCCATAGCCACACACATCGTCAGCAAGCTTCCTCCGCCTCCGTTATATGTCGTTTCATACGGCAGCCCCATAATTCCCTGTTTATTCATCATCTGCACCAATTCATCCGGGTAATGGCCGCTTTCTTCAATTTCTTCCGCTAGAGGAGCAACCTTTTCTTCAGCAAACCGGCTGACGCTTTGCCTAATCATCTCTTGTTCTTCAGACAATGAATAGCTTTGTCTGATTATCTCTTGTTCCTCTGACAATTGATAGCTCATCCTACTACCTCCATGTAAATCAAGTTTTATTTTATATCAAGTATTTCGGGGAGTGGAAAGACCTAAATCATTACATCAAGATTTCCCAATACCATTTTTAATAAAGGAAACCAATTCATCTATGAATTCATCCGTAATTTCCCGCTGTTCCCACAGCACCCATTTCATTCCTACATAATCCGTTATCCCCATGAGGCTGTATACAAGAAGCTCTGGATTGTATGACTTTATTTCTCCTTTTTCCATGGAACTTCGAAGACCGCTTATATACCCTTTTGAAAAGGTTTCGAAATAGCTTCGGTGAAGCTCCTCATCAACAAATTCAGCCTGCCGGAATATTCGGTATAAATACTTATGCTCTTGCAAGAAATGAAAGAAGATGCGAAAGCCTGCTCTTTCCAACTCGATTCGGTCCGTGATCTCGTTTGTACCCATTTTAATTGCTCTTCTCATACCTTTTTGCATGCTCATTACCAATTCTCTGAATATATCTTCCTTCGATTCAAAATAAGTATAAAAAGTTCCCATTGACACTTCCGCCTGATGAGTGATGTCTACAATTCCCGCCTGATAAAATCCTTTTTCTCCAAAGACAATTTCAGCTGCGTCCAGAAGTTTTTGCCTAGTCTTCATGCCTTTTTGAGTTCTAGGCTCCAAATTTTTTTCCATGATGTCACTCTTTTCATAAAACTTGAAATATGATTCAAGTTTTATTTTTATATTAACAACTACCTGTATAAACGTCAATTAATTATCTGAACATTTGTATTATTTTTAAGAAATATTCTGGAAAGGTATACATTCATTAATTAAATAGAAGAGCATTTTTATAAGCGCTGTACTTGATACAGCTCGTAACCAGGTAAAGAATGAATAGGCTTCGGATCGGAAATTAAGCCGTATGATGATTTTTTAAATGCAATATGGGCCAGCCGGCGAGTCAATTCGGCAACATTCATCGATTCCATCTCGTCCAGACTATAAAACCCAGCACCATCTACTTCAACGTTATCCGCCTGTGGATTTCCTTCTATATAATCCATCAAAAAAGCAAGGTAAACATTGTGGACCTTACTAGGTAAATCCCCAAGTGCGATAATGCCGTTTACCGAAGAAATTATTCCTGTTTCCTCCTTTACTTCCCGGATAATCGTTTTCTCAATAGACTCATACTGTTCGATATAGCCTCCTGGATTCGTCCATAAGCCTTTGCCTGGTTCCTGGAATCGACGAACGAGGAGAATTTTTTCATCTTTTATAATAAGTGCACCAACACCGATACTGTAATTTCCCCAAAGGATAAATCTGCAGCTAGAGTTAGTACATTCTTTCCGATTAACCCCTCCAATGTTAAGGTTCTCCAAAGGGTGGCCACATGACAAACAATACCGTGCTTCCATTTGATATTCCCCTTTTATCCTTATGAAAATTTAATAAGGTGTTATGTGTTAGTTGGCTTAAATAAAACAAGCATTTATTATAGCATTCAAAAGTAGCACCCCCGGAAAACGATCAATTATGCTAATTCCCGGGGATTGGATTGACCATAATACTTATTTCAATACTATCTATCTCTTGTTCAATAAAGTTATCAGTTTTTATTTTGAATTCTGCTGAATGCTCTGAATGGACCTTCCTCCGATTCCCCAATTCTCCCGATTCACTTCCTGAACCACCACAAAAGTAGACTCCGGTTTGCTTCCAAACACCTCCTCCATCACCTTTGTTACACCGTTAATAACCTGTTCCTTTTGTTCATTTGATGCTCCTGTTAAAATCTGAACACTTATATATGGCATATTTTTGAGCCCTCCTATTTAAGGTATGTTAATGAAAATACCCTTTTCAAGGAACTTGATACTTCCTCTATCAATTCCTTCCCTTGATCAAGCACGCCACCCAGAATGAAGAATCCATGAATCGTATCATCATAACAATGATACTTTACTTTTACTCCTGCATCTTTCAACCGGTTTGCATAGGCCTCTCCTTCATCACGTAGAGGATCATAACCTGCTGTTACCACTAGCGCATCGGGCAAACCATTTAAATTATCCGCCAGAAGAGGCGTGGCGTAGATGCTTTTCTTCTCTTTTTCCGACCGGAAATAGTGTTTTTCAAAATATTTCATGTCCCCTTGAGAGAGAAAGTAACCCTCAGCAAATTGATGTCTGGAGGGGTAATCACTTGAAAAATCTGTACATGGATACAAAAGCGCCTGGAAGCTAATGGATGGCCCACTTTGCTCCTGAGCCATTAAACAGACAACTGCAGCAAGGCCGCCGCCCGCACTATCTCCGGCTACAGCGATTCGTTGCGTGTCCCCGCCGAAAGAATGGGCTTCTTCGGCCGCCCATTTAACAGCAGCATAGGCATCTTCCGCCGCGGTGGGAAATGGATGTTCAGGCGCCAACCTGTAGTCCACTGAAACTACAATACACCTAGCAGCGTTCGTTATTGCTCGCAGAGGAGCATCGACCATTTCTAAGTCGCCGAATACAAAACCACCACCATGAAAATAAACGAGTACCGGAAAAATGCCTTCGCCCTCTGGAGTATAAATACGGACCTTAATCTCTCCATCTTTAACAGGAATCAATTGCTCTTTAACACTGGATACCGATTGCGATGGAATTGTTACTCCAGGAACAATTTTTCGCATGGCGACTCGATTTTCTTCAGGTGAAAGCTGATGAAAGGCACGTGTACCCGTCGCAGCCATATTATCAAGAAAAGCTTTTGTTTTGGAATCAATTCCCATATAAACATCCTCCAAATCGCTTCATTTAAGGTTATGAGTGAGTGGGAAAAGTCCTATCCGCTATAAGATTCAGAGTAGACCATCCTTTTCCCCGCATTTTCTGACGTACAGTCAACCGGAGCTGTTAAAACAGGTTAATACGATTATTGATTCAAAAGAGCAGTTGATACCTGCTTTTTATGATCACTTAGTATGAAACCCTTATAGCCGTTTACCGCAGCAGCATTGCATTGTTTACTATAGTTTGGAAAACCGCCGATGTACATCAGACTGACACGTGGTTTGCCGGGTATGTTAGCCCCCATGTACCAGCTGTCAGCCTTAGGCAAGAGTGTTTTATTTGCCATCTCTGCGCTATGCTCCACCCACTCATTTTCAGCTTCAGCGCTTGGCTCGATGCACGTAAGATTGTGACGGTTCATGTATTCGATGCATTCGCCAAGCCATCGGCCTTGATATTCGGAAAGTAGTATAGGTTGGAAGAACGCACCTGGGCTTCCAGGGCCATCAAGCATGAAAAGATTTGGAAATTCCGCAATCATTAAGCCGAGATAATTACGCGGTCCATTTGCCCAATGCTCATTAAGAGTTAAGCCGTTTCTTCCCCTGATATCAATCCTTGTCATTGAGCCCGTCACAGCATCAAAACCTGTGGCAAATACGATTGTGTCCAACTTATACTCTTTACCTTCCACCACTACACCATTAGGGGTAATCTCTTCGATTGGCGAGTTCTTGACATCAACCAAGGTCACGTTGTCACGGTTAAACGTCTCTAAATAGCCGTTGTCGGCGACCAGTCGTTTCATCAAAATAGGGTAATCCTTCGGTATCAGTTTTTCTGCGACTTCAGAATCAGTAATCCTTTCACGCATTTTCTCCTGGAAGAACTCTACCAAAGTATCATTGGCCTCTTTCGTGGTAAATAAGTCAGGAAAAGAATTATAATAACTTAACCCACCAGATTGATATCTCATCTCATAATCGGCTTGCCTCTCCTCAGGTGATACTTCCATGGCTAACTTCTTGTTAGGATTAACTGGTTCGAAGTTCAGGGCTATATAGCCCCCAAAGGCTTTTCGCTCCGTTCTACGCCATTTTCCATAGTTCTCCTTCACTGACTGACTGTATTCCGGAGTCATTGGACAGTTCCTTAATGGAACGATATAGCCTGGAGTCCGTTGGAAGACGACCAGCTCATCCGCTTCCTTAGCGATCAGTGGGATGGTCTGAACGCCTGAGGAACCCGTGCCAATAACACCAACCCGCTGCCCTGAAAAGTCAACACCTTCATGAGGCCACTTGGCGGTATGATACTGCTTCCCCTTAAAGGTTTCGAGACCTTTGAAATTTGGTTTGTTTGGAGCGGACACAAACCCTGTAGCCATGATGCAGTATCTCGCCCTTACGTGGTCGCCGCGATCTGTTTGAATTATCCATTGGTTTGTCTCTTCGTCAAAAACAGCGGAGTTTACCCTCGTACTAAGCTGGATATCGCGGTTCAAGTCAAACCTGTCAGCGACATGATTAAAGTAACGCAGTACCTCTGCCTGTGATGGATACCGCTCAGACCACTTCCATTCCTGCTGGAGCTCATGCGAAAAAGAATAAGAGTATTCCACACTCTCGATATCAACCCTTGCTCCAGGATAACGGTTCCAATACCATGTGCCGCCGACACCGCCTGCCGCATCGTAGACTCGCACTGAAAACCCCCGTTCGTTCCGCAGATGATGAAGGGCATACAACCCTGCAAACCCAGCCCCGACGATAATGACATCGAAATCACAGACAGGCTCCTCACCGGATTTCTTAAAATGCTCTTGCAAATTGTCAAATGACATTTTCACGACCTCCTTTGGCTTTTTAAAAGCTTGCTTTTACACTAAAGTTTTCATTTGGAACATAAGAATCGTAATGTAAACCCTTTCATTTTTCATTAATAATACTGGGATGCAAACAAAAAATTTCTGCTGCGTTGAGGAATTTTGACATTTTTCATGCCTTTGAGGTTCTTGGTGACTACATTCGAGGTATTTTCAAGGTGTTTCTCTTTTCAAACAACTTGAAATATGATTCAAGTTTTATTTTTATTTATTTTAACAACGAGACCCTCTTCTGTCAACTAAGTTTCTGAATTTTCAATAAATTATAATATCATTAAATTTAAATTATTATTTTTACATAATAGAAGGCCAATAAATGTTACATTCGATTGATATGACATAAGAAATTACTTCACAGGTCATAAAGAAAAATTCCGAGCCGTTGGTTGCTGAACTATACCCCGAATAATGGACACGGTAAAAAAAGTCCCTTATTCCGGGGTTTTTCTATGTCCTCATACTAAAACCCGGAATAGGGAGATTTATAGTTCAACATTGTATTGAGACATCCTGTAAGCAAGGGTTTAAAGAGGTCGGGTTACATACGCCTGAGTTTATGAAAAGTACTATTTCTTTATATACTAAAATGAACTTTGAAAGAGTACCGGAGTTAGACTTTGAACCGGCTAATGATGGTATTACTGTGAGGGTTTAAATATTCGATTCCGCAATAAATATTACTTTAAGTTCCTGAATAAGGATACCCATCGAACGAGAGTCATGGAGGAAAACGGAAAAGAAGGATATCAATAACTCGAATACACTAAATACGGTATGCATCGCCCACTTTCATCCTTGGTGAAAATGGAAATGCCAAACAGAAAGAATAACTTAATATACTAAAAACCCCTAATTTCCTGGGGTTTTTTCATTGCTCGGACAGCTAGATCAGCGATTGTACCGACTAAACCTACAAGAGCAGTACTCAGAATCGTACTTCTTTTAGTTTTATCGATGTTTCGACTTCCACTTTGTTCCAACTCAATCCTTGAAAGTATAAAGTGCTTCTGTCAAATCCGGTTGTGACTTTGACCTCGCCTGGCTCTCTTCCCTTCATTATAGACATTTTATTAACGTGTTCTTTATCTTCTACATTATCGGTAATACGTGACCGCCTGTCAAAACACCGACTGAAACCTGAGGTCTAAAAACCTACCTGTTTCCAAAATCCCATAAAAGCACCGTCCCTTTTCCAATTTATTGTGTTATATGTACGCATCCGCCTATGAATGGGTTCATTTCTTCGCAAGTTTAGCTTATATTTAGTAAACAACAATCCTGGTAACCGATAAAAATGGGGTTTTATTCCGATGAATATGGGTAAAAAGAAACCGATGTTGACATAAAACAAAAAATAGCTTAGTTTATGAATCTTATACAGTAAAATGATCCTGCCTCCTAATCTACTAGAATAGACCATACAAAAAAAAATGAAAACTTCGAATAATATAAAGAAGTTCTTCGGGCACTTTTGAGTAGTGTCAAATAAAAGGCACTTTGGATGAATGGGGAGGAAATGATTATGATGGAATTTGATACAAATATAGACCAATCTGCCATGATTAAAGTCATCGGTATTGGCGGCGGGGGAAACAACGCTGTGAACCGTATGATCGAGGATGGCGTTGAGGGTGTAGAATTTATTGTCGTTAATACAGACGCACAAGCTCTTAATCAATCAAAAGCCGAAATCACGATGCAAATCGGTGGATCATTGACAAGAGGTTTAGGAGCAGGTGCAAATCCGGAAATAGGTAAAAGAGCTGTGGAAGAAAGCAAAGAGCAAATCCAAGAAGTGTTAAAAGGCGCAGACATGGTTTTTGTTACAGCCGGTATGGGCGGTGGTACAGGCACAGGGGCAGCGCCCGCTATTGCTGAAATCGCCCGTAAGCTTGGTGCCCTAACAATTGGGGTTGTAACGCGCCCTTTCACATTTGAAGGCGGCAAGCGTGCAGCAAACGCGGAAAGTGGAATTACCGCAATGAGGGAAGCGGTGGACACCTTAATTATTATTCCAAACGATCGCTTATTGGAGGTTGTAGATAAAAAAACACCCATGCTTGAAGCATTCCGTGAAGCGGATAGTGTTCTTCGCCGGGGTGTTCAAGGGATTTCCGATTTAATTGCTGTGCCAGGTTTAATCAACCTTGATTTTGCTGACGTGAAAACGGTCATGTCCCATAAAGGAACTGCATTAATGGGAATTGGTATGGCCAAAGGTATCGGCCGTGCTGCTGAAGCTGCGCAGCGAGCCATAAATAGTCCATTACTGGAAACTTCCATCAATGGAGCTCAAGGTGTTATCATGAACATAACTGGCGGCCACAATTTAAGTCTTTATGAAGTACAGGAGGCAGCCGAAATAGTTGCTTCTGCTTCGCACGAGGAATTAAATATGATTTTTGGTTCGGTGATTAACGAAAACTTAAAAGAAGAAATTATAGTAACTGTCATTGCCACTGGTTTCACTGAGCAAGAGGCTCCATTATTGCAAACGTCTTCCCAGCTATCAAAGGAAGAAATGTCTATTCCATATAAAAAGGAACAACGTATACTACGCGATTGGAACAACAGTGTAGAACCAGAACCGGTTCAAGATTATAGCCGACACTCGGAACAGCCAGAAGAATCTATGGATATTCCAGATTTCTTATCCAAACGGAAAAAACGATATTGATAAATTTAAACCTTCCATTACCATGAAGCCCTAAGTGTAGCTTTTGAATAAAGTTTGATAAAAACTAACCATCAAATCCTATATTATCAATATGAAAAGACAGTGTTTTATATCAAAGTTTGATATAAAAACTGTTCTTTTTTATTAGCATTATATTCGTATATGGAATCTTTCAGTAATGCCCACTTCTTATTTTTTTTAAAAAGAAATTGTCGAAGCTAATACACTTGTTATTTTTTTCGTCAGGCCCATTGGTCTAAGATCTGATGCCAGCAATGCGTTCGACTACAGCATTCCGATTTGAATGGATGCCGTTGCTGCCGGGGAAGGCGCATTACAAATATGGAGTGAGTTTTCTCCCTTAAAGATCGCAAAATCATCCACCATGCTTCCGTCTTGCATTAGAGCCTGCGCCCGAACCCGGCATGGGTTGGAATAATGTCTTTCTCCGTCAACTCCGGAATAAGACGTTGAAGGCTCTTCAAAAAGGCCTGCTTGCTGAAAGACCGGACATATTCTTTCATGCCCTCTTTCATATTGGGCATCGCCATCTTCCAGAAACCCGGATAAGTCAGGACCTCTAACAAATCCTTAACATTAATATCTGTCTTGTTATACTCCTCACGTTTAAAAGCCAATACCGCATTTGGCCCGGCATGATCCTCGCCGTTTATCATTCGCGTGAAGTGAACCCCGAGAAATGGAAATTCCGGATTTGGTACAGGATAAATCAAATGTTTCACTAGGTACCGTTTTTCTGGCGCCAGCTCATAATATTCACCTCCGAAGGGCACGATTTTAATACCCGTTTTCATGCCGGCCATTTTTGCCACTCTGTTACTTTGCAAACCGGGACAATTGATTAGAAAACGAGATTTTATTGTGCCACGGTTAGTCTCAATCGTGACTCCGTCTGCTTTTTCGCCTTCATGGCTTGGCTTGAGTTTCCCTTTTCTTTAATCCTTTTCAGAAAGTCCATGAACAAAATCACCAGTAAATCCTCGACCTTCAACTCTTCATCCATCAAGTATGAGGAAATGTCATGTAGGAATACCTCACCCCGGAAAATCTCCGACTCCTTTATTCGAAGGGTGATCTCTGCTCGTTTTTCTTCTGAGGTCACCCCAATTTTCTTCTTCCCTTTGCTCGAAAGAGAAAAGGTTGGTCGTCCAATACTTAATGAAGCACTTTCACATGTAATAAATCCGTTTGAAAAACGAGAAATAGAAACTGTCTTTCGGCCGGAAAGGTTCGGGTGTCCTACCGGCTGGGAGGTTAGCCGGCCTGCGCTGTTTTACGATTCGGAAGGTAAAGGGAAAAAATAATAAAAAAAGCAGCCGCCCGGCTGCTATCCTTATGATTCTTTATTCTATTAATCCCTTAATCTTAATGAGTTCCGGCTCGTTCGGTTTTCAAAGTTTTATAAATAGGGCGTTTCTATAAGAAAATGTATTGCTTCTTATAAAACTGCATTCTGCCTATTCTTTGCTTTAAGCTGTACAGTTTGGAGTGCTACCCGCACGAAGTACTATTTTCTTTACGTTGTAAAAACGTATTTTCCTGAAGCTCCCCTAAAGATATCTAACTTTTGTATAGGTCAAATTATGTCCTGCTTATTTCCCTTGAAACCCTTCTCTTTCAATTCTTGTACTTCCTCTTTCCACCATAATGCTTTATCTGGATTTTTTAATAATTCTTGGATTTCGCTTTGTTCCTTAACAACTGGTGGAGATCCACGTAACGATTTACCAGCTGTTTCTTTGACAAATAAGGAAACAATGATGAGTCCGAAAAGACAAACAGTCATTAGGTAATAAGCTGGGAACATACTATTCTTGGTGATACCAACGAGCCAAGCGATTACAAGGGGTGTAGTCCCTCCAAATAATGATGTTGAAATATTATAGGTAATCGCCAGTGACCCGTAACGTACTTTCGTGAAAAATAATGAAGGTAGCGTTGCTGGAAGTGCTCCTTGGAAAGCAGCGAGTAGACTACTAAGAAGGAGCAACCCGCAAAAGACAATATAATTATTGCCGTTACCAATCATCATAAATGCTGGTAAACTGAGTAAAATGACACCGATTAAGGCTCCCTTAATAATACGATTACGACCAATACGATCACTCAAATGGCCCATTGCTAAGATAATAGGCATCATGATAATCATAACGATAATCATCAAAATCAATCCTTTGGTTTCACCATAACCGAGTTCTTGCGTTAAATAAGCTGGCATATAAGTGAGTACCATATAGGCCATCGTGTTATAAAAGAGAACTATACCTATGCAAATTAAAAGTGGTTTCCAGTGATCGATAACAATTTCTTTAAGGGAAGTATGGTGTGTTTTTTCTTCTTCTTTTATCATCGCTTCAAAGGCAGGTGTTTCTTCTAAGCGATTCCGAAAATATAAACCGATAAATCCTAAAGGACCGGCAATCAGAAATGGAATCCGCCAACCCCATTCGACCATCTTTTCAGGACCAAGAAGGAATGTAATAAAAGTGACTAACCCAGCACCAGCAGAGAAGCCTACGAGCGTTCCAACTTCTAAACCACTCGCCATGAAACCACGTTTTTTATCTGGGGTTGATTCTGCGATAAAAGTCATTGCACCTGCATATTCTCCGCCTGTTGAAAATCCTTGGATTAGTCTAGCGATAATTAACAAGATAGGAGCATAAATACCAATAGAGGCGTAGCTTGGAATGAGACCGATGCTTAAAGTAGCTACAGCCATCATGATTAATGTAATAGATAGGATCTTCTTACGCCCGATTCGATCTCCCATCATACCAAAAACCAGACCGCCAATCGGACGTGCTATAAATGCAATAGCAAAAGTCGCAAGAGAATAGATCAACTGATGAGAAGGATCGATTTCTGAAAAAAAAACTTTACCAATCGTAACAGCTAAATATGCATAGATCCCAAAGTCAAACCATTCCATGGCGTTACCAAGCGAGGTCGCAAAAACGGTTTTTTTAGCAATATTAGTATCTACAACAGTGACATCCTCTTTTTTTAACTTTTGTTCACGATCCATAAATTACCTCCTTTAGCAATTACTCAATGTGATAATTAATTCAATGTTTCACCCAACCACAGATTCAAAACTTGTCATAATTGATACAACATGTTCAGCATTATTAAAGCTATCTATACTAATAGATGAATTGCATAATGGCTGAACTTATTGATTTACTTACCAAAGGCTTCAGTCTGTTTTCAGGATGAGGAAGTTGAGTTGGACAACTTAAAACAAACAAGTTTTGGTTCTGTCATTTCATGGATCGCAAATTTGATCCCTTCACGTCCTAGCCCCGAATTTTTCATACCACCGAACGGCATAGCATCAATTCGGTAGTCACTGCTGTCATTAATCATAATGCCACCAACATCCATCTTAGCAATGGCTTTATGGGCTTTGTCTATATTTTTTGTAAAGATACCTGCCTGTAATCCGTAATTAACTCCATTTGATTTCTCAATTGCTTCATCAAGATTCGAAACCGGGAAAAGCATCACAACAGGTCCGAAGATTTCCTCTTTTGCAATCGTAGAATCTTCTGGTATATTTTTCAAAATAGTCGGTGAATAGAATGCCCCGTTACGCGTTCCGCCTGTCAATAATACAGCACCTTTTTGAAGGGCTTCATTTACCATATTCTCGACACGTATCGCCTCTTTTTCTGTAATAAGTGGCCCCATATCGGTAGTCTCTGATTGTTTATCATCAATCTTATATTGGTTGGTACGTTTCACAAATGCTGCTTCAAATTGATTAAAAATACCTTCTTGAACGTATATTCGCTGGACACCAAGGCAGTTTTGACCAGCTGCCCAAAAAGCACCGGAAACCGTTGATTCTACGGCTTCCTCTAAATGGGCATCCTCCAATACGATAACAGGGGAATTGGAACCTAGCTCCATACCGATTTTTTTCAATCCTGCTTTACGAACGATTCCTTCTCCTGCCTCAAGCCCACCTGTAAATGAGATCATTCGTATCGCTGGATGTGTCACAAGAACGTCACCAATCTCATGTCCGTAACCAGTTACCACGGCTAACACTTTTGGAGGAAGTCCGGCTTTAGCGAATGCTTCTGCAAGTAAAAGAGCGCTTAATGGAGTGACAGTTGCCGGTTTTACGATAATGGCATTTCCTGATGCAATCGCCGGCCCTACTTTATGGGCAACAAGGTTTAATGGGTCATTAAAAGGGGTAATAGCGCCGATAATACCGATTGGAACTCGATAATAATACCCGACCCGATTCTCATTCCCTGGCATTTGATCAAATGGTATCGTCTCTCCATGAATCCTTCTTGCTTCTTCTCCACTAATTCGAAGTGTCTGAATACATCTTGCTACTTCTTTTGTCGCTTCACGGATTGTTTTACTTCCTTCCTGCGCAATGGTTCTTGCATATTTTTCTTTATTCGCTTCGATATAATCTGCTGCTTTATTAATGACTTCCATTCGTTCATGTACAGGCATAGCAGCAGCAATTTTTGCCCCTTCTTTCGCTGCCTCGATGCATTTATGCATATCTTCAACTGAAGCAGCAGGCACGGTATCAATAATGCTGTTATCCTGTGGATCCCGCACTTCAATAATTCGGTCACTATTCACCCATTCACCCGCAAGAAACATCTTTCGACCAGCAACTTTAGTTGTCATAACATTACCACCCTTCTTTGATTAGATATTTACTAATTTCCTTTCACGATCAATGGTAATTAAGTCTATTAAGAGGGAGAATCCTGTTTCAACTTTCCCGGCACCTGCTCCACTTAAAGTCACTGTGCCTAAAAGATCACATTCGTACGCAATCGCGTTAGTGGCACCGCTGATTGAGGCAAGCGGATCTGTAACATCTACTTTTTCTGGAGCAATTGAGGCAATGACCTTGTCGCCTTCTTTACGTGCCTTGGCTAATAGCTTCCAACGCTTTCCTTCTGTTTTTGCATCTTCAATATCTTTTAATGTAATGTCAGTAATCCCTTTGCATGATACTTCTTCCACTGTTAGTGGTGCGTTCATGACATAGTTTGATAAAATGACAATTTTATATCTTGCATCATATCCTTCAACATCACTAGTAGGATCTGCTTCTGCAAACCCTAGCTCTTGTGCCTCTTTTAACGCTTCCTCATAAGACACACCTTCTACTTCCATTTTGGTTAAAATGTAGTTTGTTGTACCATTTAAAATTCCGCGTATTTCGGTGATATCATTTCCTGCTAACGTTGTAATTGGCATACGTAAAGCAGGTGTTCCGCTCATGACCGTTCCTTCAAATCCCCAGAAAACGTCATGTTTACTAGCAATTTCCGAAAGCTCTTTGTAAGCTAGGGCAACAGGGCCTTTGTTTGTCATGACAACATTTTTTCCACTTTCAAATGCAGCCTTACAATGATCAATGGCGGGTTGACCTGTTTTTACATCTGTGTATGAAACCTCAATAATTGTATCAGCATTTGTTTCACGAATCGTTTTTAGACTATCCCATCCCGTCACAAGTCCTGGCGTTTTTGGGTAGTTTTCTAGACTTCCAGTTTCTTTTAATACTTGTAAAGCTGTATCGATGTCAAGACCGCTCGGATGATAGATTGAGCCTTTCATTAAATCCGAAATTGCGACAATTACACCTTGAAAGCCTTCACCTTGTTTTAATGTTTCTTTTTTATCACGCAGGATTTCAGCTAATCCTTGACCAACTACACCAAATCCAATAAATGCTAGTTTATGTGCCATGTGTTTGCACCTCCAAATTATGATTGATCGGTAAGTTTACCTCACCTTTTAAAAACCTTACAGCTGAATGAGCAAGAATTGCTGTTCCTATAGGTAAGCAAGTTTCGTCGATATCAAAAATCGGTGTGTGCAAGTCTCTTTGAACTGCTTCTTTTTGTGCACATCCTAGAAAAAACATAGAACCCGGAATTTTTTGTGTCACATAGCCGAAGTCTTCTCCTCCTAGTCCGAATGGACGTTTCGTGATCTGTATTTCAGGATAGATCTCATGCATGGCCTCGGTAATCCATTGATTGACAAAAGCACTATTATTTAAGGCTGGTTCTCCTCTTTCGATATTCAAGGAAAAACTCCCACCTAGATGTTCAACTATCGAAACCGCTTTCTTTAATTCTAATGCTAATAAATCTCGGATTTCGGGTGTATAACTGCGAATCGTACCTTCAATTAAGACCTCTGTTGGGATGATATTACTTGCTGTTCCTGCATGGATTTGACCTATACTAACCACTGCTGCATCCAATGCTGATATTCTGCGAGCAACAATACCGTGCAACGCTTGCATTACAGGTCCGAGCATCCATATCGGATCAGTTCCAAGTTCAGGATACGCACCGTGGCCACCTGTTCCATAAATCTTCGCTTCAAATACATCTACATTTGCCATACTGTAACCGTCACTCATTTGTGCTTCACCGACTGGAAGCCATGGGCACATATGAAGAGCGATAGCAGCATCTACCTTGTCATACACACCTGCTTGTACCATATAAGGAGATCCAGAAAGTCCGCTTCCATCTGTACTTTCTTCAGCCGGCTGAAATATGAATTTAACTGTTCCTGTTACTTCACCCTTTTTAAAGAAATCAGCAAGTATGGTAGCAACACCTAGTAAAATAGCTGTATGAGCGTCATGCCCGCATGCATGCATAATACCATCGTTTTTTGAGCAATAACTTGTATTATTTTCTTCTGTAATGGGCAGAGCATCAATATCAGCCCTGATTGCAATCGTCGGACCTACACCAGAAGTTAATGTACCGACAACACTTGTTTCAACTCCAATTCCTCTTTCTACTTTCATTCCGTCGATCTTTTGTAACGTTTCAGCAACCAATTGGGAAGTCCCGAACTCCTGAAAGCTAAGCTCGGGATGTTGATGAAACGTGCGACGCCATTCAATCAGTTGGTTAAACAAGCAATTTGCTTGTTTAACCATAGGATGATTATTTGACATTCACCTCTCACCTCCTATACAACTAGGTATCTATTAGACTTGCAAAACGCTCTCAATGTGATTAAATGCTTGCTCAAAATCTGCAATTAAATCTTCAATATCTTCAATTCCACAAGAAACGCGAATTAACCCTTCAGGAATTCCCATTGCTGCACGCTCTTCTGGTGTACATTCAACATGGCTTGTTGTACGAGCAGGTCCTACTGTTGTTTCAACAGCACCGAGATTCGCAGCGCGGTTTGCAAATTGTAATTTCGGAAGAAGGTCTCTTACTGTATCTACTCCGCCTTTTACTGCAAAACTAAGCATTCCACCAAAATCCTTCATTTGCTTTTTCGCAATATCGTGATGTGGATGCGTTTCAAGACCTGGATAGTAGACGTTCTCTACCATTTCTTTTGTTTGTAAGTATTTTGCAAGAGCCATTGCATTTTTACATTGCTCACGAACGCGAAGGTGAAGTGTTTTCATACCGCGCAACATTAGGTAAGCCGCCATTGGGTCCATTGTTGCCCCATTAATTTCACGGAAGTGATAGATTTTTTCAACAAGCTCTTTAGAACCGCACACAACACCACCTAATGCATCTGCGTGACCACCAAGGAATTTTGTTGCACTATGGATTACCAAGTCTACACCTAGTGAAAGGGGGTTCTGATTGATTGGCGTCGCAAATGTATTGTCAACAATCACAAGTGCACCTGCATCACGACCCGCTTTTGCCATGCGCTCAATGTCCGTAATTTTTACGGTTGGGTTTGTCGGTGTTTCTAAGTATAAGATTTTACATCCTTTTGCAACTTCCACCTCAATTTGCTCATGGTTTCCTGTTTCGCAAAGTGAAACTTCTATTTGTTGACGTGGAAGGAATTCTGTAAAGATCTTATTCGTACCGCCGTAAGTATCTTTTATTGATACAATCCGATCACCCGGCAATAAAAAGGTAGACAATGTATTGCTAATAGCTGCCATTCCAGTTGAAAAGCTTGTTGCTGCTTCGGCACCTTCTAGAATTTTCAGTTTGTCTTCAAATGCCTGAACTGTTGGATTTGTGTTACGTCCGTAAATATGGCCTTTTTTCTTTCCGATTGCCACATCATACCATTCATCCATATCATCATAACCGTAAGCTACGCTTAGCACGACCGGTACTTGTGTTGCTCCGTGAACTAAATACTCTTTTTCCCCGGCCCATACTGCTTTTGTACCCAATTTAGCGTTATTGTTTGTCATATAAACACTCCTCATTAATTTTTTAATGATAACGTTTTATTTTCAACCTTTATTCCTAAATTCCGTTTCGCCATTTCGTTATAAGCAAAAAGTGCAATCGCTGTATCTTGAACTCCTGTTCCCGTTAAATCACAAACGGTTATTTCTCCGTCATTTTCACGGCCTCTCAACTCTTTCAACGTTAATTGACCAAGTTCAATAATGGATGATTCTTTTGTTAATACACCACTATCAAGCGCGTGATGCAATTCTCCAAGTCTGGAACATTGTGCTTTCGTATCACACACAAGCTTATCCGCTCGTGCCAGCACTTCAGCTTCTAACTCTTGCTTATGTTCAGCATCAGATCCCATTGCTGTAATATGAAGGCCTGGATGCAGCCATTCAGCTTTGATAATCGGCTCTTTTGATGGGGTTGTGGTTATAATCAAATCACTGTTCCGAACAACTTATTCAGCATTGTCCATCACTTGGACTTCAATGCCTATTTCTGATGCCATATCTTCTGCATACTTTTTTGCACGATCAGTCGAACGAGCATACACTAGTAATTTCTTAAAATCGCGTACCAGTTTTAAAGCTCTAACCTGGAATCTTGCTTGACTTCCAGCGCCAATCACGCCAACTGTTTCAATATTTTCCCGTGAAAGGTACTTGGCAGCAATCGCTCCCGCTGCAGCAGTTCTAACCTCAGTTAAATAGCCATTATCTAAAAGAAGCGACTGTGGAATACCAGTTTGTGTACTAATCAACATCATTAGCCCGTTCCCACTAGGAAGACCCAGCTTATAGTTATTAAAGAATCCCGAAGAAACCTTTATCGCAAACATGTCTTTTCCCTTGACATATGCTGTTTTTACGTCTACTTCGCCATTCTGATCGTGAACATCCACACGCATAATCGGTGGCATTTCCACTTCATTTTTTGCTAGTTTAGTAAATCCCTCTTCTACAATGGTGATTGCTTCCAGATTTAATTGCACATATTGTTTAAGCTCTTGCTCAGTAAATATAAGCATGGTTTCGCTGCAACTCCTTTAATGGCGTCTAGTTTTTTGTAAGAACTCCATCTTTGATGAACAAATGTCTTGGAAGTGATGCAAATGTTTCACAACCAGTTTCTGTTACGCGAAATGATTCACTCGCTTCAAATCCATACTGATCTAACCAAATGCCTGGAATGAGATGGAATGTCATATTCGGCTGAAGAATCGTTTTGTCTCCTTTACGGATACTAGCTGTATGCTCACCCCAATCAGGAGGATAGTTAAGTCCCATTGCGTAACCAATTCGTGAGTCTTTTATGATCCCGCTTTTCTCAATTGATTTTCTCCAGGTTTCTTCAATTTCTTCACATGCTATGCCTGGCTTAATCATATCAAGACACGTGTTCAATCCCTCGACAACCACATCTGAAAGCGCTTTAATATTTTCGGAAGGTTGGCCGATATTAACTGTTCTTGCGAGTGGTGAGTGATAGCGCTTATAACAACCAGCCAATTCTAGTATTACTGTATCTCCGTGTTTATAGCGTTCATCTGTCCACGTTAAGTGTGGAGTTGATGTTTTCTCTCCTGAGGGAAGCAGTGGCATAATTGCTGGATAATCACCACCGAATTCTTCTGTTCCAGTGATTTGAGAGTGGAAAATTTTAGCAGCAACATCACATTCACGAACACCTTCATTGATTAGTCCAATTCCATCCATCATTGCTTTTTCAACAATTATCGCAGCACGCTTCATGTACTCAATCTCTAGGTTTGATTTCACAATACGAACCCAGTTCACTAGAAGCGATGCATCTTGAAATGAGGCATTTGGTAATCCCTTTTTCAGCTGTTCATAACATTTTGCGGTGAAATAATAATTTTCCATCTCAACACCGATGGAACGTTTCTCTTGGCCAATTTGTTTTACAATATCGGCCACAAAGTCCATTGGGTGTTTTGTATCAGATTGTACATAATCGTCTGGGTACGGAATGATGTTTTCGTGGTAAAGCCATGTTGTTGCTTTGGCTCCGTTTGCATCTTGACCCCTTCCAATCCAAATCGGTTGATCTTCGTCACTAATAATCACTAACATTTGATGTACATAGAAGGACCAACCGTCATAACCGGATAAATAGTTCATATTTGCAGGATCTGTAATAAGTAATACTTCAATTCCTTGTGCTGCCATTCTCTCTTTTGTTTTACGAATTCTCTCTTTATACTCTGCTGTTCCAAATGACATGGGAACATTACCTCCTAGTTCAACTAAGTTTCAACTTTTTTGAATAATAACTCTATGGGTTCATTATAGTGTTAGAACGAAAAATCTATCATCCGCAAAAATGTATGAAGATTCAAACAAGTTTGTAGTCAAATTATCAAAAAAGCGTGAAATTTTATAAAAAATCAAAAACTCCGACCAAAACTTATACTTGATAAACATAAATACGTTGTAACGTTTGTATGTGGCACTCGATATCTTGATTAAGCGCTGAGTATCAGTTAAGGGGATCTATGCTTCGTGACAAAGGGAGAACCTGGAACAGAAAATGTTGCAATCCTAAAAAGTTAGACCGTCATGAAAATCTAGTTACGAAAGTTTTTCATGACGGTCTATTTTTTTGTTTTTCTAGGAGAAGTATTATTGTGACATAAATCGCCTTTTCATGTTGGATAATCGGCATTTTCGAAATTTCGATAAAATGCAGACCGTATAATAGACAGTCTTTTTGAAAGATTAAAAATATTAACCATAGGTTTCTATCTCCGAATTTTATCTTGTTGTGTTATTTTTTCAGTTACACCCCAATTTCCAAGTCTTAATACTTAAATCCAATAAAAATAAATCCTCTGGATCAATAAGAGAAAGTCCTGTTAATGATTCAATTTTTCTTAGGCGGTACAACAAGGACTGTCTATGTAAATTCAATGACCTTGCCGTTTGGCTTACATTACCTTGAAACTGATTATATACACTAAAGGTCTCAATTAAATCCATATTACGCTGATCATCATATTGAACGAGTGGTTCAATCGTTGACATAATGACCTCTTTCATTTCGTTATTCTGAGCAAGATTTAAGAGTACCCGGTCAACGCGTGTTTTCTCGTACATCATACGAGTCCCTGTTCCCTTTTTACGCCTTCCAATGTTTAAAGCAACGTTTGCATGTTGATAGCTTTCTGTAAAACCCTTAAAATCTTCACTGTAATTTCCAATTCCCCACGATATGATAACCTCAGGAAGTAAATTTCCTAAACGGCGTTCTACTAGGTCTAAGAAATTTGTAGCGTTTTCATTTTCGGTTTTGCTAGGAATTTCAAGAAAAATAAGGAGCTGTTCTCCTTGGTATGTCATCATTACTTCTCGTTTTAGAGATTGTGCTGCGTAAAAAATTTCTTCTTCAATATAACGAATCATATTTTCAAGCCAATGCTCATATGAATCATCATCTTGTTTTCGCTTCCGAAAAAGCACTTCTAGGTTTTCAGGGTACCCTACAATGGAAACGTAAGGTAGCTTTATATTGTATCCGAGTAATTTTGCTCTTGAATTTGCCTGATCACTTGAAACAAATTCTCCTTTGGCAAGCTCTTGTACAAAATCACTGCGAAGACGCATTTTCGTATCCTCAATGGCATTTTTTCTTGAAAGCCAAAGAGCAATTGTTGTTGCTGAATGCTCTAACACGTTCACGCGATATTGGGTTAAATAGGAGTCTACAGATGTCTTACGAGGTAACAACACAAATATATAGCCTTGAGCCTCCCCTAAAACCTGCAGCACTGGGAGCTGTAATATCGTCTGATCTTCTATTTCAACCATTTGAAACTTCTGAAACATAGGATCATGCGTTTCTATGTATGTATCTTTTCTTAAAGGAAGGATTCCCTGTAAAACGTAATTCTTCCACTCTTCAATAAAGCTTTGAGTATGGCTACTTATTTCTTGAATTGATCCTGATCGGTCGGTAATAATGATCGAACAGCCAATACGTCTTTGGATGAATTTTGAAATATGGTTAAGGTCTGTTTCTTTAAGAATTAACTTTAACAGCTCTTGTTGTACTTTCTCTGATTTTTCCCGTTCCTTGTACTGAATATCGTTAATCTCTTTCATAACCTTTTCAATAATCATGGAAAAACGGAGTTCCCATGGGAGTTCTATAATCATGAAATTATGCTTCTCTGCTAATTCAATTACTTCTCTTGGAATATCGAATATATGCCTTCCCGTAGCGATTAATAGTGCTGATGCTTCAGATTCTATAACATCTTGTACAAATGTTTTTAATGCTTCAACATCGTTGTTACATCCAATTGCGGTCGTTAGTACAACCTCATTTTTACGAACAAAATTTTCCACTGGCATCTCAATCACGGAAATCCATTGAATATATCGTTCGTTTTCAAAATCTTTCCCAGTAATAATTCTTGCGTTTTTCATAATCTCGTAATTTAAAACATCCTTTATAGTTAATCTCATGCTGTCCCCCTCTGACCATCTAAAGATTAAAAAAGATAAAAAACTAATATTAATAGGAAAACATATTAACAGGATACCGTCTACTATATCTACTTTTTTATACAGGAAATATTTTACTAATAACAGTATGAGGGGTGGATTAAAGTTAAAGTGTATTATTCTCTATCAAAAAGAGCAGCCCCAGAAATACCTGGTTCTGTCATTTCATAAGGGATTAAAATAAGATCGAGTTCTTTCTGTTAATACGTCGTAAAGCAGGCATAGTTCACGAACGGATTTGCCATTTATGATCGTTTCTCTTGCAATACAAGCTGCCACTTCATATCCAATATGACGATTACCCGCCCTAATAATCCCCACACTTTTTCTACATATCCCTTTAGACGACTTTCATTTGCTCCAATACCCACTAGGCAGTAAGTTTGTAAAAACACTGAATGCATTGTTCATGATGCTAATAGATTGAAGTAGTTTAAATACAAGTACATGATGGGTGCAACAGCTGTTGGGACAGGGATAAATGCCTATCCTCACTCTATCAAACAGGTAATTAAACACTTGGCTGATATTAGCGGTCTATCGCTTACTGGAGCTGAAGACACAAAATATGGATACCTATACAGAAGTTTCATCTGCACTAAAATTATGCAAGGTGAACATGTCCAAAATGGCAAATGACATTCGTTTAATGGTGTCTGGAACAAGTTCGGGGCTATGTGAGATCATTTTGCCAGCTAGGCACCCGGGTTACCCATAACGCCAGGGAGAGTAAATCCGATTCATGCCTTAGATGATTAAGGCACCATTACATTTAATTCAAGCTGGCATGCTTCGGAGACCAAATAGATTGTATGATCATTATCAATTACTTGAACTGCTACCTGGTTACTTCATGTTGGCCTGATTGTTGAATTCGCTTAATATCACGTTCTACACAAGTCTTTATGCATCAAATTCTTGGCCAATACGGATAGGACTGTGTCTTGAAGATGTGTTTTCGCCCCATTTTTATCACACGATCGAATTGTTGTGCTTTTTTCTTAAAGACAGCATGCATTTCTTGGTTCGTCTGTAACAATTTTTCTTAGAGGTAATTTTCAACAGCACGTATTGTTTGAATGCCATAATATGCTTCCTGTGGCGCTTCTTCGAATATTATCAATACAGATGAGGATGCTACTGGACATAATATCACCCTTTGTTATCAAAGGTATATTTTTGAATTAATTTAAGCAGAATCGAAAGATCAACGTTTTGTCCACTTATAATAACGGCGATGTCACCATCTTGCTGAGGAATTTTGTTTCCTAAAACAGCCGCAATACCCGTTGCTGCTGCTCCCTCCATAATGATTCGATGTTTATCCATCATAAAAGCCATACTAAAAGCAATCTCATCTTCTGGTATGAGTACTACATCATCTATATATTGCTGGACCATTTCAAACGTATATTGATTATCAAGACCAATTCCACCTAATAAACTATCAGCGAGTGTCTCGATTTCCTCTAGTTTTACTGGTTTACCAGCTTTCAAACTTTCATACATGACCGCTGATTGTTCCATTGAAACACCAGTTACTCTTATATCACGATCATATGATTTTAATGCCAAGCCAATTCCGGAGAGAAGCCCACCACCTGAAAGGGGAACAATTACATCTGTTAGATTAGGAAGATCCTCTAACAATTCCAAGCCAATTGTTCCTTGTCCAGCTATAACGTGAGGATCATCAAATGGCTGAATCACCGTTAATCCTTTCCCTCTTTCCAGCTCATAGCAACGCTCACCTGCGGCATCTTGGCTATCCCCAACTATCTCAATTTGAGCGCCCAGTCTTTTTAATGAATCTACTTTTGCTTTTGGTACTCGATTTGAAATGCATACAACAGCATCAATCCCTAGTTTTTTTGCAATATATGCAACAGCCATACCATGGTTTCCAGTTGAAAATGTTGCAACCCCACGTTTTTTTTCTTCTTCGCTCAAGCTGAGTATCTTATTGGCGGCTCCCCTTACTTTAAATGCTCCAACCTCATGAACATTTTCAAGCTTTAAATAAACAGGACGGCCAATTTTTTCTGATAGTATAGTAGATTGTATCAATGGAGTTCTATTTACAATTGAAGCGATTCGTTTTCTTGCTTCCCAAACGTCACGGATTTTCATATCTTTTCTTTCCTTTGTTAGTTTTGTATTAGTCATGGTGTTCTCCCCTCCTTGATCATTAGTCTTGGTATTCATAAGATAAATACTAATTCCTTCTATAAGATATATCAATTGTAAAAACTGACTATAAAACGGTGAACTTTTCATACAGTTTGTTTTATAAAACTATTAATATTATGATTACATAATACTAAAAAAGATGAATCCAGCCCAATACCGTAGCCATTTCCATCAATCATACACTTCTTTAAAGACTTCTGTAACTTCAACCTTTGGTCTGCCAAACGCTACACCACTTTGCCATGCGACATCAATTCCTTCACGCTGTCGTTTTCTAATTCGCTCTCTCTTCCTGGGCCATCCACAATAAACTTGTAAGACAACATCGGCAATAAATGTACCAGACTATCTTTAATTTTTGTATCGAGCAATGGCATCTCCAGAACACTATGTCTGCCTGAATATTTAGAATCTCCTCTTTGTTCCGACCGAAACGATTAAGAAAATGAATGTAAAGAATATCTCCTTTACGTAACACACGTTTTAGTAATTGGTACTGAGCATGATTGAAATCTTTTCCACTTTGTTTGTTCAAAAAAATATCACGTGGATTAACGCCTGATTTTTTTATCGTTCTAACTGCCGACCTTCTTTTTGATCTTTGCTATTAACTCGTATGTAACCAAATTGAAAGAGCTACAGCCGCAGCTTTATAGCACTGATGGGAGTGCTTGTGGACTCATCAATACTCCGGTAGAAGACTCTAAATGACTGCATAACAGCGCCAAAGGTGTATTTGCAACTTTTTGGCTGGTCCATACACTTAAGGCAACTACATGTTTAGCTCCAAATTTACTATCTCTTTGCACTAATTTTACTTCTTTGGCAAGCTCCTGAAGAGCCTCTGGAGACAAGTAACGTTGTAATTCTTGGGAGAACTGATACAGTTCATCTGAAAGCGAAAGATCCATGAAAAAACTCCATCCTTTTCAAGTATTCTACTGAAAGAATAGCGTTTTTGGCGTTTCGGGCGAAGCACTTCTTTAGCTAGATGGGCATTTGGCGGTACCCCTAATTGGGTTAAAAGACGGTGTTGTTACTCTTAAGAATGAAAATGAAGGGGATGCGCCTATTGTTATATTGATTGAATCAGTTGATACAAAGCTTAATCCCACAATTAATGAACTTTTAAATAATAAAGTACATTAATACTACTTCTTGTTTACAAAATGTACAAAATTAACTGAATATAATTCCAACAATCTGTAGGATGAACGGTAAACTCTAGTACCGTATGATAAATAAAGAACTTGACTCCTCTTGGCTTTCGAGTGGAATCTGTTGGATACCAGATGCACGAAACACCGAAAGGAAATAAAAAGAGAGTGGTGACTTTCCGACACTAAGAAGTGAGTAAGCAATTAGGGAATTTGTTTCAAGGAAACGATAAAATATAGAGTTGTAAAGAATTATGGAGGTATGTGAAAATGTTGCCATTTGAAAAAACAGAATACCAAGAGCGGGTAAGAAAAGTAAAAACAAGTATGGAAGAACAAGGAATAGAAGTATTATTAATTACAGACCCGGCGAATATGAACTATGTAACGGGATATGATGCGATGTCATATTACGTGCCTCAAGGCGTAATAGTAGCAACTTACTTAGAGGAACCGGTATGTATAGTAAGATTGCAAGATTTGTACTGTGCAACAGAAACAACTTGGATGTTGGAAGAAAATATAATACCTTATCCTGACAAATATTTGTGGGAGCCTAAGGTGCTGCATGTAATGGATTTTATTGGAGACTTTTTAAAAGAAAACGAACTTCATAATAAAAAAACCGGCCTCGAATTCGATGCTTATTATTTTACCGCACATTGGTATAAAGGATTAGAAAGAAGTTTGCCGGATGCAGAATTTATAGATGCTACATCGCTTGTGAACTGGGTAAGAGGGCAAAAATCCGTAAAAGAACTAGAATATATGCAGATAGCTGCAAGAATAGTAGAAAAAACAATGTATAATGCAATTGAAAGGATTGGCGCAGGTGTAAGAGAGTCCCATGTTGCAGCAGAAGTATATAGTGACTTAGTGAAAGGAACGGGCGCGTATGGCGGTGAATATCCATCACTGGCGCCAATTATGCCGGCAGGAGAAAGGACAGCAGGAGCTCACTTCTCTTGGACAACAGAAGGAAAATATCAAGATGGTCAACTAGTATATATGGAATTATCAGGAAGTTACAAACGATATCATGCACCTATGACAAGAACAATCTTTATAGGGGAACCGCCTAAGAAAGTAAGTGAAACAGCAAAAATAGTCACAGAGGGTTTAAACGTAGCACTTTCGGCAATAAAGCCGGGAGTAACATGTGAAGATGTAGAAAAAGCGTGGCAAACAACCATTAATAAGTACGGTTTGGAAAAAGAATCAAGAATGGGATATACGGTGGGCTTAAGCTATCCGCCTGTGTGGATGGAAAATTCAGCGTTTTTTAAGCCGGGCGATAAGACTGTCTTAAAGCCGAATATGACATTTCATATGATGCCCGGGATGTGGCTTGACGGATATGGAGTAGCAATCACTGAAACCTTGAGAGTTACTGAAAATGGTTGCGAAACGATAACGAGATTCCCAAGAGAGTTGTTTGTGAAGTAAACCTACTTTATAAAAAACCAGATACCTCTAGATTTGTTGGTTTGCAGACATCGTATGCTACAAATTGGTCAAAATCCACACAAAACTTTATATGTTT
This sequence comes from Peribacillus sp. 05N428, assembly GCF_056397085.1. Taxonomy (NCBI): domain Bacteria; kingdom Bacillati; phylum Bacillota; class Bacilli; order Caryophanales; family Bacillaceae; genus Peribacillus; species Peribacillus sp. 05N428. The sequence goes on from NZ_JBFTMS010000024.1 coordinate 32,198, forward strand.
TGGTGAGTGATCACCGATAGATAAAGGAAATGAGGTAAAGCATATATCAATTCCCCCCCACTTAAATTCTAACGAATTTTGAAGTGGCAATACTAACGGCTTACCCCTTTTACCTTCGAGTGGTGTCACATCATGGACGGATTGACATCAACCCTACTAAAAGGGTCATGCCCAAGTTGCAACCGTTACGCAACGGCTAAGTATTAAATTTCTTCCACATCCACTAGACATGAGAATACGTTCAATGTTTTACGCGACCAACGATATTCCTAGTAGCAACCTCATACATTAAGTTGTCAAAGAGCAAAAGAGTGCCTTTAGCGAAGAATCGCCCAACGGTTTTCTCTTAACCAAACTATACCACGAAAGGAGGAAGCACGGGAGTGTTTACCTCCTCCACTTAGAACTGGGCTACGCCCTGCACGTTCTTGAAGTCGGGGTATCCTGTGCGACTTTAGATGAAAAAATTTTATGGATTTGGTCCTGACAATACACCTCGCGGTCATGCAACCAAAGCATTTATAGAGTATGTGGAAAAAGAGTCTAACGGGCTAATGAAAATAGAGTCCTTCCCAAATGAAGCATATGGCACTGAACATGAAATGATTGAAGCGGTACAGACGGGGGAGCTCGATATGCAAATCGTTGGCGCAAACATGTTAGCGTATACGATTCCCCAGTTTGCCGCACTTTCACTGCCGTTCCTGACACAAAGCATCGATGAAGGACTAGCTGTGTTAGATGGTCCAGTTGGGAATCGCTTGAAAGAGCTTGCCGAAGAGCACGGCTTCAAAGTGCTGGGCGATGTTGCTCTCGGTTATGCGCAAGTAACAAATAACGTCCGTCCGATCAATAGCCCTAATGATTTGATAGGTGTAAAAATGAGAGCCCCCGATGAAGTCAGTTTTATCGAAACGTTCAAATCCCTCGGAGCGTCCGTATCAACCATGGGGTATGAGGAAATCTATAACGACCTTGCCCAAGGTGCCATCGACGGACAATTCAATCCATTATCCAACATTTTCGACCTGAATTTAGACGATGTCCAAGACTATTTGGCCATGACAAACCACGCCTTCTACGTTGCATTCATTATCATGAACAAGGAGGTGTTTGACTACCTTGATCCTGTGCTGCAGCAAATCATGCTAGAGGCGGGAAATAAGGGAAGAGATGCTGCGCGCAAGCATGTTGGCGACAAAGAGGAAGAGTTGCGGGTCAAAGCCAAAACGATTTTTAAGGACATAACGAATCCTGAAATGAAGCCTTTCCAAGAAGCGGTTCGACCTATTTACATAAAAATGGAAGAAGTGATGGGTGCTGAAATCATCAACGATATCCAACAATTGTTGAAAGATTACCGGAGCAAAAAGGAAGCACCTTTTCATCTCAAAAATGCACAATCAATCATCGAATAATTATGACAATTTGCAGAATGACCAACTAAACCTCCTAGGCCTAATACCAGCGAAGCTACTATAGACCGCAATAATTAATTTACTGAATACCAAATGCTTATTTTACAAGGGAATTAGGTAACCAGTTATATCAAAAACGATGATTTTCGTGAAGCTTTTAACCGTGAGCTGAAGGCTTTAATAGATTCGGGAGACCTTCTTTAAATTCTTCAGGCATTCGCATTTACAGCACAAGAGCTTCCTGAAGACGTTACCGCCGAAGAGATATGCAATTGATCACGATTCATGTTTAAAGCTGATGAACCACTAAGGAGGGTCAACCATGGATGGAGTATGTTAGGGTTACTAATATTGGCGACCCACTATTTGGCAGTTTGTATAAGTTAATGCACAAAGTATTGCCTCCTGAAGAGGTATTGGACTTCCAGGTTTGGAAAGAACCATTAGAGGATCCGAAGGTCCGTGTCTTTGTAGCTTTTCATGATGGTAAGGTGGTTGGAGCCACTGAATACCGCTATCACGAAGAGTTAAATGTGGCGATGACTGACTTTACAATTATTGGACATGAAGAGTTTGGGGTCGGGAGGTTTCTCGACCAGCAACGAAATCAGGATCTCCAGGCAGTAGCTGCTTCTTATGGTAATCAATTGTTTGGGATGTTTGCTGAAGTATATAATCCATATCGTGTAGAGCACTTGTTATTTGGAACGATCATTTCAATGGATCCGTTTGTCAGGCGTGAAGTATTTTCCCACCTCGGGTATCGCCGTCTAGATCTCCCCTATGTACTGCCATCATGGAAAAATGACGGGGAGGAAGTTATCAGTTTGGATCTATGCCTTAAAAGTTCAGATGAGAGGATCAATTCGATTCCCTCCGAACTGGTTAAAGATTTCCTTGTCACGCATTATGCTGTTCTAACCAATAAGCCTGATACGTGGTATCAAATGATAGAGAAGTTAAAATCAACGGATAAGATTGCCCTCCTTCCTTTTTAACACATTTATGAAAAAGCACATCTACTCATTCCCGAGTAGTGTGCTTTTATTTTTGTCCAGTAATATATACTTGCGTATAATTGATATCAATCATATATTTTGTATGAAAACGATCCATTGTGTTTCAATAACTTGTCTAATTGATATTTGTAAACGCTACCATTATAATTTAATTATTACGGATAATCCGAGTTGTCGAAAAAAGTCGATTAGATTTCGATATTTCGTCAACAAACTGGAGGTAATCATGAAGTTTACAATGAAGTGTGTACTGGATAGTGCCATTCTAGAACCTGCCAAAGTACGAACAGCTGCACATAAACTTGAAAATATTCCGGTTAAATGGATATCTGTAATGGAGTACCCGGTTGAAAACTATATTCGAAAAAATGAATTCGTATTGAGTACGGCTATTGGCTGTCATGAGAATATAGTTGTATTCCAAAACTTCGTCCGGGATGTTATCGAATCCGGGGCCGCAGCAATGGCTATTGCATTAGGCCGATATGTGGAGGAAATACCGGAAGAAGTGCTGCAGATAGCTGAGGAGCATGATTTTCCTATTATTGAACTGCCTTGGGGTATTCGCTTTTCCGATATTACCCAAACTGTACTGAGTAAACTAAACCGTTGGCAGAAAAGGACGGTTGACTGTTCAGAAGAACTCCAAAAAGAACTGCTCCATTTGTTTCTAACGGATGGAACCTTATCACAAGCTGCGGATATTATTGAGGAAAAAACCGGACTGTCGGCAGCTATTGTTGATACTGACGGAATCTTGAAAGGCAGAAGCAAAAACGCTGACTCATTATCTGCCAAATGGGAAGAATATGTACAATCCGTTTCACATTTGGAACTTTGGAATCCGGAAAATTACCTTTCCAAAGACATTGGCTGGATCTATTTGAAGAACTCCATCATTCAAGTGAATATTCGAACAACCAATAAGATTAATGGATTCCTTCTTTTGGAACAGCCATCTGAAAAGATGCTTGATTCGCTTTTCACCAATGGGGAAGAATATATGCTGGAATATGCAGCAACAGCCACATCGCTATGGTTTCAAAGGGAAACGACCATCAAAGAAACCGAATTGAGATTAAGGGATGATTTTGTCTGGAGCCTAGCCAAGGGAGAATATGACTCCTGGGATCATATTCTGTCAAGGGCAAAATCCTTAAACTATAATGTAAATCTTCCGTATGTATGTATCCATGGTTCCGCTGAGAATCTGGAAAGCCTCTTTGAGAAAACAGAAGCGGATAAAGCAACATACGAACAATGGTTACAGGTAACGATCCATGCTATCGAGGAACAGGTCATTCTTTCAGGGAAATCTATCCATCGGAAAGTGATGGCGACCTATCAGCGGGAACGTTTAATAGTTTTTTTGGAAGCTCCCTTAAATCAGGTGAAGGATACGTTTAATCTCTTTCTTGACAATGTAGAAAGCAGACTGAAAAAGCGATTCCCGGGTCTTATTATGTCGTGGGGAATTGGAGAGAATCACGCTGGAATTCAAACCTTCCACGATAGTTTTAATGATGCAAGGATTGCGCTGGATATAGGCCGCCGCCAAATTGGCCTAGGGTATCGGCATACTTACTCCAATACTGGCATTTTAAGGATTTTGGTAACAATTTCCAATAATCCTGACGTATTCGCAGTAATTTTATCGACCATTGGACAATTAATCGATTATGATAACCAGCGGGGGGGAGATCTCATCCATACACTTACCTTCTATATACGTAATCAAGGCAATGTAAGTCAAACCGCTCGAACCCTCCATATACATAGACATACTTTATTATACCGGCTGAAGAAGATTGAAACCCTTACGGGGCGTTCCCTTATGAATCCGGACGACCTGTTTTTACTCGACCTCAGCATAAAACTTTGGACGATTAGTCATAATCAAGAGTAAGAATCTTAATCTAAAAATATTGTGCAGTATTTAAAAATGGTTACATTTTATACATGATTGATGTTGCCTTAATTGAGGCACTGCCAACTTTTTGGAAATTTTGTACGCTAAGTAAATATCAAAATAAAGAAGTCGTTTTCCTGTACGATAAGGAATCGACTTCTTTATTTTACCCCCATTATTTAATTGATACACCCCGATTATGGCCTAGACTATTATTTTTCCCCTCGTCTATTTCCATATTCAATTCCTCTTTCCACCAAAGAGCTTCTTCTGGATTTTTCAAGATTTCATCAATTTCGTTTGGATCCTCAACAGCCGGCATGGATCCACGTAACGATCTACCGGCTGTTTCTTTGACAAAAAAGCCAACGATGATGAGTCCGAAAAGACAAGAAGCCATTAAGTAATAAGCCGGAATCATATTATTGTTGGTGATACTTACCATCCAAGCAACAACAAGAGGGGTTGTCCCTCCGAATAAGGAGGTTGAAATATTGTATGTGATCGCAAGTGATCCAAACCGTACGTTCGTAAAAAATAAAGACGGCAGCGTTGCTGGAAGTGTACCCTGTAAACAAGCAAGCTGACTACCAAGGAGAAGTAGCCCCAAAAAGACAATAAAATCATTACCAGTTTTCATCATCATAATTGCTGGTATACTGAGTAAAATGTTACCAATTAGAGCTCCTTTTATAATACGGGTGCGACTACGAATACGATCACTTAAATATCCCATCCCTAAAATGATAGGAATCATGAGAACCATTAGGAGAAGGACCAAAAATAATCCTTCGGTTTCACCATAGCCAAGTTCTTCGGATAGATAAGATGGCATATATGTAAGTACCGTATAGTTCGTCGTGTTATAAAAGAGAACAATTCCTATACAAATCAAAAATGGTTTCCAATGGTGAGTTAAAATTTCTTTAAGAGAAGCACGGTGTTTTTCCTCTTTTTCTGCTTTCGCCATAGCCTTGAAAGCAGGTGTTTCTTCTAAGTGAGAACGAAAGTAAAAGCCGATAAATCCTAAAGGACCAGCAATCAAAAATGGAATTCTCCATCCCCATTCAACCATCTTGTTAGGACCGAGGAGGTATGACAATAAAGTGACTAAACCAGCACCTGCAATAAAACCGACGAGCGACCCAACTTCTAAACCACTCGCTAAAAAACCACGTTTTTTATCTGGCGTTGATTCGGCAATAAAAGTCATTGCACCTGCATACTCTCCTCCAGTTGAAAATCCTTGAATTAACCTAGCAATAAGTAACAAAATAGGAGCAGCAATACCGATAGTAGCATAGCTTGGAATAAGACCGATACTTAATGTGGATCCAGCCATCATGATTAATGTTAAAGCCAAGATATTCTTACGCCCGATTCGATCTCCCATCATACCAAAAACATAACCACCTATCGGACGAGCAATAAATGCAATTGCAAAAGTTGCAAAAGCATAGATCAATTGAAAGGAAGGATCAATTTCTGGAAAAAAAACTTTACCAATTGTAATAGCTAAATATGCATAGAGACCAAAGTCAAACCATTCCATGGCGTTACCCAGCGAGGTAGCAAAAACGGATTGTTTAGCAATCTTCGTATCTACGATATTAACATCCTCTTTTTTCAACTTTTTATCAGATCCTCCGAAAATGTTTTTTGATTTATAGTCCATAATTTCCTCCTATAAAATATATTGATATATCAAAGGTTATAGGGTTGTCAAAAACATAGATAAATCCAATTTCTTTTTTGGACACATGTTTCTCCTGTCTCTGAGCCGTCTTTACTGAAACAATCATAGACGCACAGGAGTGGTAGAGATGAAAAAACTAGCACGAGTACTGGCTTACACTCCTTGTTCCTGCCGCCTTACTCGCCTAATCTAAATCTGATGGAACGAATCTGGAAGTGGCTCAAAGAGGGTGTGCTGTCAAATCGGTATTATCAGGACCGCTCGGATATAAGAGCCGGAATTGAATCATTTTTACAGTATCTTTTGGAATGAACAGGTAATAGGCCGAGTACAGAATGTTTATATGTCCTTTTTTAAACTTGGATTTATATATTTTCCGACACGCTTGTAAACATGATTTTTTTGGAAGATTTAACTATGAATATGGAGGTATCATGAGGTAGAGCCTGGTTAGTCTTTTAGTCATTGACATACTTTGATTATCAGATTAACATTTTAATATCTGATTTACGTTTGCATCATCCCCCATGGAAAATATTCAAATTTGGAATTCCTTTTAGACCACGCTAATGTGTATCAAGTAAAGAGGGAAACATAAAATTTTAAAAATTAAATTCAACACCTTATTTTGATAGCGCTTTCAAACTGGATATAGTTTAAATTATAAAAATAATTTATTGAAAATACATCTATTAATATGTATGAATTTTCGGATAGATAATTATACAATTTGATAGATAGAGAAATTTGTGATTTTGTAGTGTGAGGGATATCGGTTGATACCCCATTCATAGACAGCGTACAGCTACGGTTACCCCAAATATTTTAAGGTTAACTGATAAAACCATTCTGCGGCAAGAGGCAACACACTTTCATCAATCTGAAAGCGGGGATGGTGATGCGGATACAAAGGTTGGTCCGGATCCCCTGCTCCAACAAAACAAAAAGCACCCGGAATTTCTTTTAGATAATAAGAAAAGTCCTCGCCAACCATATTCGGTTTCATTGTTCTTGTATTTTCGACTCCGAACACCTCTCTTGCCACATCAACCATGAAGTCAACTTCTCTATCATGGTTTACCACTGCGGGATACCCTCGTTGATAATTTATATTAATCGTTGCCCCATAAATTTTAGCCAACCCGTCTGTTAATGATTGCAGATCCCTTTGTAGCGTTTCCCTAACTTCAGGAGTAAAACTTCGTGCTGTTCCTTCTAATACAGCCTTGTTTGCAATGATGTTAAAAGCCGTACCGGATTTAAGTTCCCCGAAAGTAATTACGCCAGATTCTAGGGGATTGATGTTACGGCTGATAATGTGCTGAGCGGACATGACAAGGTGTGATGCTATCACAATAGAATCTATCGCTTTATGGGGCATCCCTCCATGTCCGCCTTTTCCCTCTATTTCAATAGTGAAACGGTCTGTTGCAGCCATCATGGGGCCGTTACACGTCTGGAACGTCCCCGAAGGCAATTCAGACCAGAGGTGCAAACCAAACACAGCTTCTACACCTTGTAAGGCTCCCTCCTGAATCATCCCCCAGGCACCACCGGGATTTAATTCTTCTGCAGGCTGAAAAATAAACCGCACATTTCCTTTTAACTTGTCCTTTTGCGAAGTTAATAATTTAACGGCCCCCATTAAAATCGCAGTATGACCGTCATGGCCGCACGCATGCATGACACCAGGAACCTCCGAAGCAAAAGGCAATCCCGTTTCTTCTTGAATCGGCAAGGCATCCATATCGGCTCGTAAAGCGATGGTCGGCCCTTTCTCAGCACCTATTAAATCTGCAACAACACCATACCCGTTTACATTCTCTTTTACCTGCAAACCGCAAATTTTCAAAAAATCTGCAACTATTTTTGACGTTCTTTTTTCCTCAAAGGAAAGTTCAGGGTGTTGATGAAAGTCCCGACGCCACTCTATTATTTCTTCCGATATCGTTTTACTGGCTTCTTTTATCATTGTTCTAACACCATCTTCTCAATTTATTTTAATAACTGCTAGAGGAATAAAAAGGATTCAAACTCTTTTTTGTCAGTCCTTCGAACGGCTATAAGTACATATGATCAGCACAAAACAGTAATAGGGAAGCAAATAATTAAATTTTGTCATTATATTTAGTTTGTCACAGCTTGTTTCTCAGCAAGTACTTTCTTAAATTCTTCGGTTAATAAAGGCACGACTTCAAATAAATCACCGACGATACCGTAATCGGCAACGTGAAAAATATTCGCTTCCGGGTCCTTATTGATCGCTACGATCACTTTTGAACTGGACATTCCCGCCAGATGCTGGATCGCCCCGGAAATGCCGCACGCGATATATAAATCTGGTGTCACCACTTTCCCGGTTTGACCGATTTGTAAGGAGTAGTCACAATACTCGGCATCGCAGGCAGCTCTTGACGCGCCTACTGCCCCCCCAAGAACGGCTGCCAACTCTTGCAACGGTATGAATCCTTCAGAGCTTTTTACTCCTCGTCCGCCGGAAACAATTACTTTCGCCTCTGAAAGATCCACTTTGCCGGCTGCTTTTTTTACAACTTCTTTTACCACTGTTCGCAAATCTTTGATCTCGACCGGCAATTTGATCGTTTCACCAGCAACCGCATTTTCTACGGCTTCGATATTGTTTGGACGAATCGTTGCCATTACAAGACCCTCGGTAATTTTTTTCTTTTGAAACGCTTTTCCGGAATAAATCGGTCTTGTGAAGACAACACCGTCCCCCGTTTGAACATCTGTGCAGTCCGATATTAATCCAGCGTTTAACCGTGTAGCTACACGAGGAAAAACGTCTTTTCCGATGGAAGTATGTCCGGTTAATACAACCTGTGGCTGCACTTCATCAATTACTTTTAACAACGCTTGCTTATATCCGTCCGGCGTATATTGGTTCAATTCTTCATTGTCCACAACATACACCTTCTGTGCTCCATATTTGGCGATTTCTTTACTATACTTTTCCCCATCACTTCCAAAAATGCACGCAGTGATTTCCCCGTCGCTTGCAATGCGCCCTGCAACGGTTAAAACTTCAAAGGACACGTTTCTCAGTTTTCCATTTTTGGCTTCGGCTAGTACAAGTACTTTCGTCATCACGATATTCCTCCTTTAAACAATTTTAGCTTCATCATCTAGTATATGAACTAATTCTTCAACCTGAGCTGGTAGTCCACCTTCAAGAATACGTCCCATTGCCTTTGCCGGAGGCAAATAGTGGTCTACTGCCTTCGATTTTGATTGAAGATCATCCTCAGTTACATTCAAATCCTCGATAGCTAACCGTTCCAATGGTTTCTTTTTCGCTTTCATGATCCCCGGTAATGACGGGTAGCGTGGCTCATTCAAGCCTTGTTGCGCTGTCACTAGAATCGGCAGGGTCGATTCTATGATTTCCAAATCGCCTTCCGCATCCCTTTCTGCCTTAACGGATTCCCCGTTAATCTCAAGCTTCGTAATTGTGGCGACATGAGGAATCTCCAATTCTTCAGCAATACGTGGCCCTACCTGGCTAGCTCCATTATCAACTGACATATTCCCGCCAAGGATAATATCATATTTTCTGTTCTTGATCGCAGCTGTCAATACTTTTGCAATACTATATTCATCCAACGGTTGATCTTCATTTTCAATAAGAACAGCCTTATCTGCCCCCATAGCCAAGGCTGTACGAAGGGCACTTTCTGCTTCCGGCGGTCCGACGGTAATAACCGTAACCTCACCGCCATGCTCTTCCTTTAACTTGACAGCTTCCTCCACCGCATATTCATCGTACGGATTCATAATCGACTCCACATTGTCTTTCACAATCTGACCGTTTTCTATAGTTATTTTTTCTTCAGTATCGAATGTTTGCTTCATAATGACTACCATATTCATGATCGAAAACCTCCTTTTTTTACTTGTGTATCAACACATAGTCTATAAAAGATTAAACATGACTATTAACTGTTGTTGTGTATGGGTGTGTCGGCTTGAGTAAATCATTTTCTTCAAAACGGGTCAATCGGAAAGGTGCAAGTTCAATGCCTTCTTGCTTGCTTTCCCCTTCCAAAACTAAGTCTGCTGTTAATTTCCCAACGCATGGTGTGATTTTGAATCCATGTCCACTGAACCCGGTGCATAGGTAAGCGCCTTCGATAGGTGTGCCACAAATAAAAGGAATCCCATCAGGTGTAATTTCATAAGCGGCAGAGTAGCTGGCTAACAACTTGGCATTATCCAAGGATGGGAAACAATTAATAAATTTCATAATCGCCTTTTCAATCGACTTTTCCGTTGCGTGCTTAGGATATTTATCAGCATCGTAATCGGCCGGATCGATATAATGCGGATCGGCGTGATCGGCATTCCCTAATAAAAGGTGACCGCTGCTTACTTCGGGTTTAATATACTGGTCATGCATGAAATCTCCGAAAGAAGGAACGTTTTTCTTAGATCCGCCTGGAGAAATGTAGATAAGCTGGGCGCGCTGTCCTTTGATTGGTACGTCTACTCCAACATTCTTCATTAAGTGATGTGCCCCTACTCCTGCAGCTACAATGACACGAGGTGTAGCTATAATGTGATTATCCGTAGTCTCGACACCTACAATCGCACTGCCGTCTTCGCTGGTGATGATTCTCTTAACGCCACAATGTTGTTTGATTGTAACGCCCAAGGCCCGGGCTGCATCGGCATATGCTTGATTCGTGAGGACCGGGTCACCATACCCTCCTTGGGGTTCAAAGGCAAATGCTCCAAAATGATCCGTATCCAATTCAGGCCAGATTTCCTTTACTTCCTCCATGGTTACTAAACCCGTATTGACACCGTTTCTCTTTTGCATTTCTACATTTTTTTTCAAGTTTTCAATATTTACGTGATCGACCCCAAACAAATATCCAACGGGTTGATACCCGACATTGCTACCCAAAATCTCGTTCGAATGTTGAAACGTTTCCAAACTTTGCACTGCCATCCGCGTGAGAAGTTCATAGCTGTAATGTCCGCGTAAAACACCGCTCGATTGACCGGTTGCCCCCGAGCCAATCGCATTTTTCTCTAAAACTACTATGTTTTTAACATTTCTTTTAGCTAGTTCGTATGCGGTGCTTGCGCCCATTAATCCCGCACCGATTATGACAACATCAGCCGTTTGTGGTAAATTACTCATTTTTTATCCGCCTCCTTTTTATGAATTGCAGGATTTTGAAGAATAACTATTTGAAATCCTTAGAGTCATCATATCGCTAAGATTGGGGAGAGGTCATTGGACATTTTGTTGGAACTATATTTAAAGAAGTACGACATTTTGGATAAAGTGAAATGGTAGAGGGGGAACCCATCGTTTGTATGATAAACTTGTACAATTTTTCGTCATACAGTTCCAACAATCTGTGGGATGACCGAAGCAAACCTTGTAGGTAAGATGTTTTTAAGGACCAAAAAAAATCAATAATCGACACTTGAAAACATATGCTCTGGCATAGCTGCACTTTTTATCTTTGATAAAAATGCAGAGGTTCATAGTTTGTATTCATCAGGAAAGGAGTTTTTTATTATGGTAGGTTTACTGAATTTCATAGCTTTTCTTGTCGTGACGGGGTATGCAGTTTATTTGTTTGCCCAACTCTTATACAGCCGGTATTTGTTTGTAAAGCTTGGTAAGAAAAAGGCTTTTGAACCGAACCTCAAAGAACGAATCAATACTGTGTTAGTTAATGTGTTCGGCCAGCGCAAATTGTTTAAAGACAAGAAAAGCGGTCTTATGCATTTGGTATTGTTTTATGGCTTTTTTATTATCCAAATAGGACTCATAGAAATCATCATAAAAGGGTTTGTTAAAGGGTATGAATTTCCTATTGGTGATGGGCATAAATATTTTAGTCTTCTGCAGGAGTGGGCGACATTCCTTATGCTGTTGGCGGTCGTATATGGATTCTTCCGTCGCTATGGGGAAAAGTTAAAGCGATTGCAATGGAAGCGTGATCGCAAAGCTGCTTTTGTCTATATCGCTTTATGTACTCTGACCTTATCAATCTTGCTTACATTAGGATTCGAAGCGATTATGTTAGATCATCAACCGAATCTGGCTTACGCCCCGTTTTCTGGTGCTATTGCGTTAGTGTTTTCCGGCATAGGATCAACGATAGGGACTGTACTATTCTATATATTTTGGTGGGTGCACCTGCTGACCGTGTTATCATTCATGGTGTTCGTACCGCAGTCGAAGCAATTGCATGAGTTATTCGCAATGATCAACATCTTTTTCAAGAAAGTCGGCCCTGTTGGAAAATTGAGAAAGATTGATTTCGAGGATGAAGAAGCTGAGGAATTCGGTGTCGGGAAAATAGAGAATTTTACCCAGCAGCAGCTGATCGATCTATACGCATGCGCTGAATGTGGACGATGCACGAATATGTGCCCCGCTTCAGGAACCGGGAAGACGTTATCCCCGATGGATGTTATAGTTAAGATGAGGGATCATTTGACAGAAAAAGGAGCTGCCGTTACCTCCCGTAGTCCTTGGATGCCCGGTTTTGTTTTTGGATCTTCTGCATTATTTCCTTCATTAATGACTGAATCGGCTGGTCAGGAAACTGCGTCAACAGTTGAAATGCCTAATTTGATTGGTGATGTGATTACCGAGGAGGAATTATGGTCTTGTACGACATGCCGGAATTGTGAAGACCAATGTCCTGTGGCTAACGAACATGTGGATAAAATAATTGATATGAGACGCTATTTAGTCTTGACCGAAGGCAATATGCCTAACGAAGCTACACGTTATTTTCAAAACATCGAACGCCAGAGCAACCCATGGGGAATTAACCGCAAGGAGCGGATCAAGTGGCTTGAAGGATGCGAGGACATTGTCGTGCCGACCGTAAACGAAGTTGACGATTTTGAATATCTATTTTTTGTAGGATCGATGGGCTCTTTCGACAAGCGCAGCCAGAAGATTGCCCAATCCTTTGCAAAAATCCTTAAATTTGCCGGGGTGAATTTTGCCATTCTAGGAAATGAAGAACGGAATTCAGGCGATACGGCTCGAAGAATGGGGAATGAGTTTCTCTTCCAGCAGCTGTGCCAGGAGAACATTGCTAACTTCCAAGCTTACAATGTCAAGAAGATCGTCACGATTTGCCCGCATACGTACAATACGTTCAAAAACGAGTATCCAGAATTCGGATTGGAAGCGGAAGTGTATCATCATACGGAACTGATTTGGAACTTGATTCAGGAAGGCCGGATTAAACCGGAAAAAGAAGTGGAAGAAGCAATAGCTTATCATGACTCCTGCTATTTGGGCAGATACAACAACATCTATGACATTCCGCGAAAAATCCTGAAATCAATCCCTGGTGTAGAAGTATTAGAAATGGAGCGAAATCGCGAAGACTCCATGTGTTGCGGAGCCGGAGGGGGAATGATGTGGATAGAGGAAACGCAAGGAAAACGGATCAATATCGAGCGCACTGAGCAGGCTCTTCGACTGAATCCGACGATAATCGGAAGCAACTGTCCTTACTGCTTAACGATGATCAATGATGGGACGAAGGCGAAAGAAATGGAGGACCAGGTTAAAACGTTGGATATTACCGAAATTGTAGAAAAATCATTATGTGGTTCTGGTGCAAAAACCATTTGATAGAGATACAGAACCTAAATGGTTTGTTCAATTCCAAATTATAATGCAATTCCAAACAACTTATGTATGAATCCAATATGAAGCACAGCTACTCTTGTTTTGGATAACTTCCCAACAATAATTTCTTCAAGAGCAAGTTCTACAATTGGAAGCCGTTTTCGGATTAAATATAAATTCATATCAAGTGACTCGACTAGTGCTTCTTTCGGACCGACAACACTGAACTCTACCTATGGCAGTATAACTTGCCTCGAAGTGTTATTTGCTGCTTTTTAAAGATGAATATCTTTTCAATTTGATTTTAAGATATGGGGATTATTAACGAATTGAAGGATTTTATGCGGGGAAAATCAAGATTATATAGTTGAAACTTCGGATAAAATTAGTGGCCAATTGTAATTTTCAATAAATTCATTACTGTGCTTTTATCGAATAAAAAAGAATCATAAAAGAGAGTAGTATTGTCTACTACTCTCTCGTTTAGAACCCTCGTCCATTAAATATTTATTCACCCTATAGATCTTGTTAATTAGCGATTTCTCCCTTATCTGACCTTTAGAACGAGAAACTCTAGCATCCATTTTTTTGATTTAAGGAACTTTTGTAAGTAAAATCCAATTAAATCAAAAAGTCCATTTGTTACCAAGCAGGGCGAGGCAGATACCGGAAGTGTAGATAAATCTCTTTGAAAATTTAACACTCCTAATCATGTTTGCACGCACTAAAAAAACACATAGAATGGAGCTACCTTATACGTTTCATTAACACTAACTTGGTTCATATATAATTAACCATATTAAGGCATTTTAAGTTTTTATAACTTTTCTCTAAAAAAATCTAAGTGAAAAAGCCACCATTAAATGGCAGCTTAATCTAAAAACAATGTATCCTATATAGATATATGGGTATATGAGAATAAAATATGGATAGTAAATTATGTTGAATTATGTCTACCTTAACATTTGTATGTTTTTAATAAACCACTACTACATTACTACTACAAACAATATGGATTTTTGGGTGCCCAAGTTGTAGTAGACTACAGGGTCTGTTATGAGTCATTTATTACTAACAATATGACTTCAAATTCTAATAAATTTTTATTGAAGCAACTCCCCTAAAAACCCCTACTATATAAGGGATTATATATATATCCGATTCCTAGTATTCATAAGAACCTATTCAAACATACACCAACTTAATTAAATAGTACGAACAAATGATTTCGCAAATAAAAATCTTTTCATCACTGATTACAATCTCATAATGATAACTTGTGGTTGTAACGAACTTAGTTCGACTGGAATGGGAAATAAGCGAAGGGTCGGGATAGCTCCCTTCACTGTTACATCTTTGAAGACTTGCCTTAGTTCAGGAAAGACGATATCCAAAGAGTAGTTTAATTTATAAGGAGAAAACGGTCTTTTTAAACCTATTCACTACGTGAAAACCGAAAGAGGTCCTTATAAATTAATTCAGAAGTAATACCGTTACAAATACTAGCTTAATCGCAGCTTTCACCCATTAAGTATCTCTTTGTAAATAGGTTTATACTAAAAGTAACAAACTTGTTAGTTTTAGTATAAATTGGATTTTTGTGGTAAGTTATTAAAGTAAGATTAAAAGTTAATGTCTTTGGTAGAATAATTTATACTATATTAAAAAAATCAATAAGGAGAGAGTCAATGGGTGGTACACACAAACCAAACATTCTTGTATTTAGTCCTATTCAGACAGAGGTTGAAGCTTATGCTGATTGTATCCGCAATAATGGGTTTATATCGGTGAAGGAAGCGAAAACTTTGGGGGAAGCAGAAAAATATTTACCAGGTACTGAAGTTATTTTGGGATGGAATTTCCCTACACAATTACTATGTAAACCAATGGCCTCATCTGTTCGCTGGTTTCAGTCAATGGGAGCCGGAGTCAATGATTTGATTGCAGACAAATCGATACCTAAAAACATTACATTAACTCGAATTATTGACCAATTTGGTGCTTACATCTCTGAATATGTATTTTCGTTTCTCTTGGACATAGTGAAAGACGGTCCTCGGATGAAACAATCGCAATTGGAGCGGAGGTGGGATCCTTTCATTTCTGAAACCCTAAAGGGGAAAACAATCGGGGTGGCTGGACTTGGATCGATTGGCGCTGAACTTGTACGTAAAGCTCGAGCATTTGATATGAATGTGCATGGATTAAGCTTTAGTGGAAAACAAGCAACACTCGTGGATCTCCACTTTACTCCAGATCAATGGGGTGAATTTGTAAAAGATCTAGATTATTTGATCCTAACCCTTCCTTTAACGGATTCCACTTATCATATCATTAACAAGGACCTTCTTTTAGCGATGAAATCCAACGCTTACCTTATCAACGTTGGCCGTGGAGCATTGATAGATGAAGGGGATTTAATATCTGTCATGCGAGCAGGACATCTTCAGGGAGCAGTCCTCGATGTATTTGAGACAGAACCGTTGCCAAAAGAACATGTCTTCTGGTCAATGCCGAATGTGTTTGTCACTTCTCATCTATCAGGACCAAGTACGATTAACGAAGTGAGCAACTTTTTTATTGAAAATTTAAGGAGATATTTAAGCGAACAACCGTTAAATGGATTGGTAGATCGGAACCGAGGGTATTAAACCATATAATAATTGTTGTTATTTGCTTTCAATGAGATATTTATTGAGACAGCCGCATTTTTCTACAGAGGAATGCGGCTTTCAAACTGAAAGTAAATAATAAATAGTTTTAGTTTTACTGGAAGTACTTTCTATAGCCTGTAGACAAATTAAGATATAGGTGGTTGCAATTTTTATATTCTAACGAGGTTTATGGTAAAATATCAAAACATAGATCATCACTTTTGATAGCGTTTTTAGGCTATCCATAAAGAAAGCCCTGAATTTTTAGTAAAGGTCCAAGGTAATTATATTGAATGTTAAAACAATGCTTCCTTACACAACAGTCATTAGGTTTAATTTTCTTATTTATTCTTATAGATGGAAGCATTGAATCTACTTGAGGTCCTCCAAGCATTCTAAGACCACTTAAAATAAAAAATGAATCAGGAAATTAAACAGCATTACCTGATCCATTATTTCTTAAGTTAGGAGTTATCTTTTTTTATTAAGTTCTGTTTGCATTTTATGTTGTCCGTTTTAATTCATTTGTTAACCGGATAAATTCTACCTTATTACGGTTTTTCAATGAGTCATCGATTTGTTTTTCAATTTGGGCTTTCCTGTAATCGGCAAGGGCTCTTTTTAGTACCATTCCAGCGGTCACTTCAGGTTCCAGTAGCGTTTCAGGCAATTGCTTTTCCATAAGAAACCAACTCCTTTACCTTTTTTCTATTATACTGAGCATCTTGAGGATTATTATTATTTTGTAAAGAACTGTCTTGCTCCTTTTTCTATTTTCATCGAAATTATCACAAAGGGCAAAAGATTCTTAAAAGGATAGTTGTGAAACTATCCTTTTTGTGCCTGATTTTTTTGACCGCTTATCAAAAGTAATCCTCAAAGTTCAATAAAATGGCCTTCATAGCTTGGCTTGAGATTCCCTTTTCTTTACCATGAACAATCACCAGTAAATCCTCGACCTTCAACTCTTCATCTAGTATGGGGAAATGTCATGCAGGAATACCTCACCCGGTAAATCTCCGCCTCCTTTTTCGAAGGGTGATCTCTGCTCGTTTTTCTTCTGAGGTCACCTCGATTTTGAAACTACGAGCTTCCTTTACCATGGAGTGAACTGAACCCTTAAAGTTAGACAGGTTATATCGTTTTGTTTGGCTGCTATACGTCCCCAAGAAAATAGTGAACTTTACAGAAGCTTTGCTACGTATTTTTACAGCCGGGAAACATCCCTCGCAAACCAGGCAACATAAGTCTTTCCCTCTGTCAGAGCAATTCTCTCTTATCGATTAAATTATTTTTTTAAAAAATCACATCTCCAATAAAGGAAGTTACACCAAAATAGACCCTTTGGGAGCCAAAGGGTCTATCGTTTTTCACTTTTATTGTTTATGTATGATTTTATTCAATTTAAAAAGGATATTTTCTCTAAGCCCTCTTCTGGTATCGGCCCCGCCTACGCCAGATACTATGACAGCCACACATGCCATCCAACCCATTTTTATTATAACAGAAAGCGCTTACATTTCCAAGGATTACTAGAAAACATTTTTAGAAATCTTACTCTACCATATGGTGTTGCTTGGTTGTTCCTCTTAGTAGTTTCTCAGCTTCAATTATACGGGGACCCTTATCATGTATGTATTCAAGTGAGATCCCCCTTCTTAATGCTGATTGTTCCATTAATCTAATTTCATGATACATGGCATCAGACAAGATTCCCTTTTCAATGTTCTTATTTATTTCAAAATAAAACCCAGCTAATAAATCTAACGGTAATTTATCGTAAAGGGAACATTTTTCTTTCACCATAAATCACCTCCTAATAAGACCATACAAAAAAATACTATAGATTGAAAGATTTTTCCAAGAGTAAAAACATAATTGGGGTAGCATAAGCAAATGTGGATTTACAACGTTTAGTAAGTTTTAATGGTCTCAATGAATCTGCGGAAAGTTCAGGTTACGCCCGGGCCGATATTTTTCCAGTGGCTTCCCTATGATATCTGGTGGTAACCAGTTATATTCAAGATTGATCATTCGTTCATACCCATTTTGATTAATCATTAGAACACCGTCATTGATTGACTCTATAATTGCTTTCCACTAGCCTATGCTGTTTTCACTAATTGAAGCTATGTTTTTATTTGATTGCTCTTTCAAGGAATAAACTCCCTTCACCCTATATACTATTGTTAACCCAAAATCACCTCTTCATTTAGTTCATTTTTCAGCTTTTTTCGCCTGGATCATTTCTTTGATTTTCTCTCTAAATTTCTCATTCGTAAAAATATCCTGTGTGTTTGTTAAGTGTCGCTTGGCATGTCTAGAGAAGTTAGTCGCTGCCAACCACTGACCACAATATGGACATGGAAGCTGTGCGTCTACTTGCCATTGTGTCGTTACGAATCTATTTGTATTTGTATGACTTCTTTTTGCAACCTTATTGACTACATCTGTATTCACACTGACTACATCATCATTCATTTTGTATTCGTCCGTGATTGCTTGTTCTCCAGATACCCTTTCATTCCCTGCCATTTCACGTTCTACCAGGAGACAAACCGCTTCACTGATAGATAAATTCAGTTCGTCACAGTAACCTTTGAAATCACCGTACAAGCTTTCTGGAATGCGTGCGGTTAATACCTCGGTCTTTTCTCTTCTTCTCCGATTACGTGCAAATTGTTCCAAGTATGTCATGCAATTCCCTCCTAAATCATCTTATTGACTTATTCTGTATTCATCACCATACTTCCTTCAACTCATTCTGTATACAATTCGAATCATAATCAAATCACTTTGAAACATTTGTTTTGAATCACCTTGTATACTTGCATTTTAGATTGAAATATATATTCTATCGAGGTTATTTCTAAAATAATTTTCAAGCAAACTAGAGCAACAAGATAAATTTTTCTCCTGGAATCTATGATGATTGTTCTTTTTAACGCTCCTATCGAGTAGTTTTTTGGTTCAACTTACTTATGTATTCCAGAACTAGGGCGATGCAATGTTGAATAAGAGAATATGTAATTCAACACCTTTATTCTGAGTGCAAAATAAAAACGACAATTAAGTCGCCTTTTCTCTATCTTTTTAATAAAAATCTTCTAGCTGCTAGTTTTGTTGTCCCTCCCATAGCACCCATCATGCCCCTTCCAGAACCAGATGAATACCACATGTTTCTAAGAACCGAAGGACTCTTTATCAGAAGAATACAGCATCCCATGAGTAATAGAAAATTAAGAAATGTAAGGTTCTCATTGATTAATATACTTAAAGCTATTACAAATAAAAAGATTTTGGAAAGAATCGTAACGATCAGACTTAGTAATTCACGCCACCAAACTCCTAAATATTCATTGTCATCCGCAATAACCGACACACATGCCAAAGGGCTTAATAAATATAGGAACATCACGTCCGCGTGGAAAATGGCTACTGAAAATAGGAATGCAATAAACGCTATGGCAAAGACAGCTAATAATATAAGAAGTGCTGCCCCTTGGAAATGAAGTGCCTCAAAGTTGTTTGGCGCTAACATGTTTTCTATTTTTTCCTTACTAACCTTACTTCCTTCCCCAATCATCCAGTTTCCCATATTATAAGCAACTTCTTCTAATAATATTTTCTGAACAAAAGGCATCGCTGGAATCAGTAGGGCGCTTTTTAACGTATTTACAATCACAGGTCCGTACGCAACGGAATCTCCTGCCGCATTCCTTGACATAACCTCTATAATTTTATATAAAATGATCGTTACAGCTATTGTTGAGGTTAGGGCAAGCAAAAGATTATTGACCGATGAAAGGAACTCTACTTCAGCGTTTTGCTTCAGTAACAGATCATTACACATTAAAAGTGCCCATTCAATAAAATCCTCTAGCATTCCCTGAATGGCTTCTACAATCTTTTCCTTAAAATCAAACAAATTGACTCACCTCTTATTCAGGATCTTGAACGGCTACGATTTTCCAAACTTCTTCCTGTTTATCTAAGGTGATTAATTTGTGATCAAAACCACTGCGCTCTATATCAAAAGTGAATATTTTCTTTTCTTGGTCAAGTGAAACATCTTTCATTTCTGTATTATGTGTAAATAATATATTAGATTTTGTTTCTCCATTACTAAGATCGTCAGCTTTATTAAGCGTCAAAAGATAAAGTAACCTCTTTTGATCCTCGTTTGATAAATCTTTTGAGATAGCAGCAATATTTTTTTCTTTTAACTTCTTCCAAGCGATTATATTTGCTTCATCCCTTGTTTTTGCTTCAGCCACCTTCTCTTGGTCCTCAAATGAAGTTAACACACTGTTTATCACTGATGTCGCCTTTTCTTGCTCTACCTTCCGATCAAAGCTTTCACCGCCTCCATTACAAGCAGCCAGTAATAGAAGTAAAATAAATGATGGTATAAATAAAGGTACTTTTTTCAACTTAAGATCCCCCTTTTTTTGATGGATTGGTACTAGAAGTAGCATTCATTTGAGAAAAGAAGCTCATGGCCAGTTCCTCTTGTCTTTCAGCCTCTTTTTCAGCTTTTACGACCTGTTTCTCATACATTTCAACGTCCGCTTTTTCTAATGTTTCTTGCCGTTCCGTTGATCTAAAATACTCATCATATTCCTCTCTTTTCCCTTCAAGCCAATCCAACACCTCTTGAGATGGTTTATTCTGATAACTTAATTGGCTTACACGTAATGAGCTCGTTACATTTGGAAACAGGACATATTGATAGGCTTTTTTAACCCTTGTTGGGTGTTTTCCAGTGATGATTACGATAGCGTCATCTTTATGCATCGTTAAAATTTCATCAACATTCATCAAGTTGCGTGCTGAATAAGAAAAGCTTGAGGAAGAAGACGAACTGGATGATTGTCCTTTTGATTTTGAAATTGAACCAGTTTCCATTTTTGCGGTGGTTTTCCCCATTAACCCTGAAAAGTATTTAGCGGTCGTTTCATTGACATTCCCTAAACAGATTTTTGTTCCACAGTTCCCTAAAATGGATTCTGCTTGTTCCCGGCCATACTTCTCTTGCAATTGAGTGATGCTTTGAACGATGGTAAGTACGCCAATGCCGTAGCCCCGGCAGGTTGACAAGAATTTTTCATAGTCGGGAAACTTCCCTAAGTTCGGAAATTCATCCAAAATAAAAATCACTGGTTGAGGCAGCTTTGCTCTGTTTTGAGCCCCTACTTTATATAACTCCTGAAACATTTGGTTAAAAAATAAATTAATTAACCCTTCCCATGTAGAATCCATAACGGGAATAATCACATATAAGGCCATTTTCCTTTTTCCCACATCGCCTAAAAAGAAGTCGGAAAAGCTTGTAAATTGAGAGACCGAACTTGAAGTAAAGTCACCTATCGTCGTAAGTAAAGAAATAATAATATTCGCTCGCGTTTTTTCTTGGGATTTTTTAAATCCTAACTCATAAGCCCTTCTAGCTGGATGTGATTTGTCCATTCTTAAAAACTGTCCATCTAGCTCACTTGCTCCATCTTTACTTGCTTCCGGGTCAAATTCCTGTAAAAAATCTAACAAACCCTTCATGTTACGTTGTTCGGGTGGTAATTCATGAATGGCGTATAAGATAAGTGCCTTTAACAAACTAAATTGGGCATTGTACCAAAAATCTTTCCGCTTCGGGTCATTTTTAGAAGCGATAATGGCATTCGCCACCGTGGAAGCCTGTACTTCCTCTCTAACGTAATCGAAGGGATTATATCGATCTGAGTATCCCATTTCTGAAAAATTCACCACATGGACTTCATAGCCTTGTCTACGTTTGACTTCGGAAGTTAGTTCATAGACCTCGCCTTTTGGATCCGTTACCACTAAGGAACATTCTTTCTCATGTAACACATTGGGCACAACATACCCTTGCGTTTTGGATGAACCAGGGCCCCCAACTACAAAGTGGTTTCGGTTTGGAAGATTCGAATCCGTTGGCTGCACAATCACTGAATGGTTTAAAACGCCTGCTATGATCCCATTATTTTTCATATAATCGGAAGCCACGTCATTTCTCCCCTTTCGAATCTAGCATACTCGCATCAAGATCCTGCATAAGCTGTTTGGCTGGAACCTCAACCGTCTCACCATACGTAAATATTTCGTGCTTTTGAGCAAATCTACTTGAACCATGAACTCCGTATTTATCCGCTAATTCATATTTACCCTTGCCGCCATTCGTAAAAAAGACCATAAAGACGGCTAATACGATTACAGCGGCACTACCCATGAGGAAAGGTGGATTCTTCTTTTCAATCATGCTGGTGGATGTTCCAATAGGGTTCATGAGGTTTTCAATGACAAAGGCCATTAACGGGGCACCAGATATGTTGCCTTGATGTGCCGCAAGAAACGGAAGGATCCCCGCTATGTTGATCACAATCAGTTCAAATATGGCTAATAAAAAGGCCATTAACAACAGGCGTATTCCCATCACTTTCAAAAAAATCCACTCCTTTTTGATTACTTTCAATCTCTGTAAATCCGACAAAACATTCGATACACTCAGTTCTCTTCAAAAGGTTCGAAGGACCCCATTAACTCTAATTTATCAACGAGCCTTTTCTCTCCATCCAAAGCGATCGTGACCTCATACAGTTGATTTTTCCTGGGGAATGCACTGCCACCTACAGAGTATTGTGTTTCCATCTTTACCAGCGCTTTTGCTTGGTCCTTTTCAACAGCACTTAGATAAACATGTAAAGACTTCACTTCATTTTTGAATTCAATTTCCATACTTCCCATTTCTCCTGAAGCCTTCAATTTTGAAATAACGGACTCTGCTAACCGATCCTTGACCTGATCAAAACGTGAAGCATAATTTTTGTTATCGTAATTAAATAGTCCTCTAAAAGTTTCGTCTACAAAGCTTTTAACCTCTTCACTATTTTCAATTTCATAATAGGTTGCATTCCGTTGAAAGGTATTCAGTTCCTTGTCTTTTGCATTCACTTTACTTTTCAACTGAACCATCTGTTTTTTGGTTTCGATATTTTGATCTTCTGCTTGAGTCATCATGGTCTTTTGACCAACATACATAAATCCTAAAATCATATTCGCTAGGATGGATAGTCCTAACAACGTAGTGAAAAATTTATTCATGGTGTTTTCCTCCTAATGGGACACTCTACCAAAACCAGCTAAATGAGATTTCCAGTAAGGCGAACGTATGTCATGGATTCCAATACCCGAACCGTTAGAATCAAACATTTTGCCATCTCCTATGTAAATCCCGACATGTGTGATATATTTGTTGGTCTCATAAGTTCCAGTAAAATAGATAAAATCACCTGGTCTTGCTTCAGATGGCGGGATTTTCGACGACACATCATATTGTTCCTGAGCAGTTCGTGGTAGCTTTATCCCCACTTTAGCAAATATCCATTGTGTAAATCCCGAACAATCAAATCCTCTATGGGGATCTGAACCTCCCCATACATATGGCCAGCCTACATATTTATTCGCTTCTGTGATAATCGCATTAAATGCTTGTTCCCCCAATGGGGAAACATCTTCACTACCGACAGCAATTCCCGTCGGCATTAGGTTTCCCATCACTTTCTCCACATACGTATAGTCTCCATAGCAGTAAGGTGCCCTCCAATCCGAACAACTCCATCCTTGTTTTTCAGTTTGGGCCAATGAGAATTGTTGGGCTAATTCAATGGAATGTTTTTTTCCGTTTGAAGAAATAAAACTCAGGTAACCAGAACCGAAATTGTATGACTGAACAATAGCTGGAAAATCCACCCCGTTCTTTTGTCCATCCTCTAACACCGATTTAAAATGTTGAACCCCTAAATTCACGGACATTACCGGGTTTTGAATGGCGTTTGGCGGTAACCCGACAGATTCAGAACTTTGCATAATATCCAAGGTTTGTGAGTTTCCTATTTCCTGATACATGAGGGCCAGTAGAAAATCTGTGTATTCCGGTATTCCGTACTTCGTCGTATATTCTTGAAGCAGGCCCTTCCATTGTTCAATATGAGGTGGAACATTAGCCGTTCCAAATGGCGAGTTGATATATCCCTTTGGCTCCTCTTGAGATTGAGTTCCGAGTAATAAGCCCGCCATTAATAGTAAGGAGAATACGACGCCTATCGTAATTTCCTTCCAGTACCGGACGACAAAAACGGTTCCCTTCACAGCAACTGTTGCTGACACTTAATTAAAACCCAATTTCTTATCAAGTTTATCAAGTTCGGTTTTATATGTTGTGAGCTCCTTATTCTTTGGATCAAGCTGTTCCTTAACATCTTTGGATTTCACGTCTTTCTTTTTCTTGAGATTCTTTATTTGTTGTTCTAATCGAGCCACTTGGTTTTGCAATTCCTTTTTTCTGATCGTAACCGTTAATTCTTTGTTTTTTAACCTCTTATTGAGATCGTTGGCATCTGTTAGATCCCCGTGTTCAGCAAAGGCTTGTCCGATTCGAAGTTGTTGGTCCTCATCCTTTGTAAAAGCCTGCATCGATAGCAAAACACTGTAATCATAGCTTACTATTTTCTTTTCGATGTCCAGATAGTCACTTTCGGCATCTAATCCTAGTATTTCTTCCTTTTTATTCGCTTTATATAAGGCTTCCACACTAGGCTTTATCAAGTTATCGTCTGCCTCTATTGCCTTTTGATATTCACCTTTTTCAAAGTAAAGATTCGCAAACTCTTTTTTTGAACCACCCGTTTTCTTCAACAAAGAAAGGGCATCATCATATTTGTCTTCACTTAATAGTTTATAAAATGTTGATTTTTGTTCCGCTTTTTCAAGTTCTGTTGCATAAACCGTTTCAGCTTCCTTGACTGCCATTTGTTGAAGAAAAAGCACCAAAGTAAAGACTGCAGCAAAGATTCCGATAGAAATTCCTGTCAGGATCCTCTTTTGCTTTTTGATTTTTTGTTTTTCCGCTTCTAATCCGAAAAAATGCAGCGTTTCCTCCACCTGAAGTTTACTCGCAATCAGCTCTTTCAAATCCTCAACGGAGCCAGCATTTTCAATCCGGAAGAAAAATTCATCTTTTTCCTTTTTTAGCAGATTTTCTTTTTCCCGTTTATACTTTTCATAGGAAAAACGGGAAAACATAGATAGAGTTAGAATTTTGTATTGTTCCAGTTTTTCAATATGGCCTTCAAAGGGCAACCATTGATTGCTTCTGTATAGAAACTTTAGTTTTTTCATATCTTTAAAAAAAATGTTTCTTGGGTGAATCAGCACTTTCCCCTTAAAATTGTGTAAAGGATCCAATTCTAGCAACTGATTTAATAAAGCAAGCCGTAATACGGTGGAATATGATTTTGCTATTTGTAGAGGTTGGTAACCTTCCTCCATTTCATAATCAAGAATCAAGCGATCGTTTTCTTTTTTAATATCTTTCAGTGTAAAGAAATACGGATGTTCTTCCTGAAGTTCTGTAAGGTCCTCTACCCGTTCAGCCAACACCTTATTTGTCGCAATTTCTAAACGATAGTGCCTATTTTTAAGGATGAATAACGTTCCGAGTTCAAATAATTGGATTTTCACTGTTGCCTCCCCCTTTACAGAACAAAATTTCGAACTTCTTCTTTTTCAATGGGAGTCATTTCATTCCTTCCCTCATAATCAGGGATTTCATCAGGATCTAAACCATATTTTTCAAGGTACCGTTTTTTATTCCAAAGACGTAGCTCTTCTTGCGTGAGCTCAACCCGAATGAATGCACGTTGAGACCCGTAAACAATTAATGCCTCTCCCTGACGCTTCGCTCGTAATAAGGAAATCTCTTCATCAGAGAATGATAGATTGATTTTTTTAACCACATCTTCAACACCCTTATTGTCCAGTCCAAAAAATATTTTTGTGTGACTATTTTCAATCATGGCTGCTCCTAGGTTATCCTCGGTATCCAGTACGTCGATAATTTGTTGCGTGCCTGCGATAGCGCCGGCATTATACTTCCTAAATCGTTTATAAGCTTGATAAAAGAATCTCATCGAATCCGGGTTCTTTGATAAGAAGTGGAATTCATCAATAAATAGGTACACCAATTCCTCTTTTGTTTTCGTCACTTCATCCCAAAGGAAACCAAAGATATTAAAGTAACAAGCAGCCTGCACATCCACTTCATTTTGTAGGGATTTTAGATTAAAAGAGAATAGAGAGTTATTGATATTCACGTTCGTATGGCCATTGAATAACGAGTTAGATCCATGAACATAACTTTCCAGGATAAAATAAAAATCCTGTATTTTTTCATAGCGTTCTAAATCATTTGTCTTCAATGTACCTAAATCGTCATAAAAGTCCTCGAGAATCGGAAAGTCCTTTGCCATTAAACTTGTAAAATTGCTCTCTTCATTAATGGAAAAACGATTGTAAAGGTTGATCAGTGCCTTATCTAAAATACTAGATTCAACTTGGGATAAGTCAGCTTTTAAAACTTTGAAAAAGGCCTTAAGACGTTGAACCTTTTGTTTAACAAGGTCCCTTATGAATTCCGAATCATCATTAAAATCTTCGGTGTCCGTAATTTCTGTGGAGAATATCTCCAAAGGGTTGATTTTCGTTGAACTATTACTACTGAGATGAACAACTTCACCTCCAAGGATTTTCACAATATGCGAGTACTCATTTTCTGGATCAATGATATATATCTTGATTCCCATGGCGTAGCAGCGAAGAATCTTTTGAACCATAAAGGTAGATTTTCCAACACCTGATGTCCCAATGACCACCATATTTTGATTTAATGTACGTTGTGTATCCAAATAGTCTATCGCAACCAACGAATTGGTGGTCTTATTGATCCCTTCCACCTGAGCCGTCGGGGATAAATAGCAAATCTCTGAATCATCGAACGGAAAGAAAGAAGAGGCCGCTTCACTGTTGCACATCTGATAGGTATAATCCTTTAATTGATTATCCCCTAAAGGCAGAGCCGACCAGAATGCCATCGGTGTTGCGTAATGAGGGTTTAGAGCTTTCATTCTCAGTTTCGTTAAAATCCTCTGGACATTGTCTTCTAAGGTCTTCAGATCTTCTAAGGATGCAGCTTGAATGAAGATGTATGTATACAGATACATAAAGGTGGAACGGTTTGATAATACCTGATTTAGTTGATATTTTGCGCTTTCCAGTTCGGATTGCAACCTGATGCGGGTGGCTGGATCTCTTGTTTTTAATAGTTCCGCATCTTTATTTTTAATAGAGTCATTGTAATAGCTAATCATGCCTTCTGAATTGGACGGTTCTAGGTACTGGACAAAGGATATGTTTCCTTTTAATCGCTTCAGATCCGATAGCCAGTTCCCTTTTTGTTCTTTAGGATAAGCAACGACAGCCAGCACCTTAATATAGTTGCCACCACTTTCGATATAATTCTTATTTTCCTTCCAGACAAAAGGATAAATGGAATTAAGTTCTTCGGTCTCTAACATCCCATGTAAAATGTCTTCAGGACTTTGTTTCACCTGTTCGTCCTGCTTATTTTCACGTTTTATTAAAGAAAATAAAGTAGCTAAAGAAAAAGGCATTTGACTTGCTCCTTTCCGAACCGGTTATCCGTATAGTTTTGACATTTCAAAATCAAAGTATCTGTATAGCAACGATAACGTATTTTTCTCAGACAATTTTCTAATCGTTATATCGTACGATTCAAAAGTGGATCGCAGGGAGTTTGTCATTTCCTCCACCTTTTTTATTAGAATAGTTTCAGCACGTTCTAAATCTTGGAACGTACGTTTATTCATTTTCTCCCTAATGACAACAAAATGTTGTTTTGTCGACATTTCATCTTTCATCCTTATCCCTTGGAAGTGATCGATGTAAGATGTGATTAGGGCTCGCTTGTATTCATTACCTGTGTTATCCTTATTCTCTAATTCGTGCAAATAGCGTTTTTTCCAACCTAAGTTATAGGAACGGAAATCCACTGGAACCGTCATCGATATGGTTTGTAATTGATCATGGACTTGACTCATTAAGAATGAACCGTAATCTTCAAATAAACGATTCTGTTCATACTCCGCCAACAAATCTAGGTTGATACCACTCACTTGCAGGATGGACGTCAGATATCCATTTTTCAAAAGTACATAGTCTTTGTATATCCCTTCTATAATACTTATGTCTTGAATTGTCGATTTTCCTTTTTTTATAAGGGTTTCTACTTCATAGTCAAATTCTTCTCTATCCATTTTCTTATTATGATTAACCACGGAAATCATCCCTTTTATTCGATTTCATAAAGAACATCTTCTGTCTATTGTTGTAATGAATAATTCGTTTTAAATAGCTACTATATGTGATATTTGGCCGAGCAGATATGGGACGTAAAACAGCGAAGGTTAAGGAGCCTAACAGCAAAAGGGCCATAAAGAACAATTTAACCATCATAAATCCCAATGAATAAGGGGGAATGAACAAGATAATGGCGGAAATAACGACCGCCGGTAATATATATCTAAAGAAATTCATTAATGATAAGCCTTTAACAATGTTATAAGATCGATCGACATTATCAGGGAAAACAAACGTTTTCCCCTTGCGACTGTCTTTTTCCCCAAGTAACTCTTTGAGAGCCTCTCTAAGCACTTCTTTTTCTGTCATCTCTAGTTCACCTCAATTAAGCGAATAACGCGTACATCCACGGAACAAGCCATACGATTGCGGCTGCTAACCCTACCCCTGCCAAAGCCATTCCTACTCCACGAAACATTTCGTTTTTGGTATGAGGATCATCCACGCCTGGTAATTTTTTAATGATGATCCATATGGATACGCAGATACCTACTGTAACAACAAGCCCCGTTAACAATGTTTGAACTTGTTTCAGTCCCTCTTTGATTTTTGCTGATACATT
Organism: Peribacillus sp. 05N428; assembly: GCF_056397085.1. Taxonomy (NCBI): domain Bacteria; kingdom Bacillati; phylum Bacillota; class Bacilli; order Caryophanales; family Bacillaceae; genus Peribacillus; species Peribacillus sp. 05N428. The sequence continues at coordinate 61,389 of NZ_JBFTMS010000024.1, forward strand.
TGCTGCTGCAGATGCTTGCTCTGGAGCGATATATAAAAGTAAAAGAATTGCAGCAAACATCAGTAAGAGTTGTAATTTTTTTAACGAAGTCATATGTTTCCTCCTTAGTCGTTTCCCCTTATTTCTTTGAATTGAATATCGGTTTCCACCTCTTTTACCTGTATTTCTTTCAGCTTTTCTAATTGAATATGATTATTTAAGCTTCCCAACTGTTTCTCGGCCTCTTTCTCAGAGAAGTAAGGGGAAACTTTTTTCACTTTGCCACTGCCACTCAATTTCCCAATATACGAGCCAACTTGATTTGAAATCACCTCAAAATCATGTTGTTTCTCTTGGCTTTCTTTATTTACTTCCATGCCATAAAAGGCAAGGAAACCTTCTGCAATAGAACGGCTATCCATGATAACTTCATCAAACATTACTTTCATTCCGGGGTTATCTCTTACTCTTTCCATCCATTTTTCTGCAATGTCAGGCAACCAGACGTCTCGTTCTTTTTGATTCTCTACTAATGATAGCCTTGTCCCTTGACCATCATTTGAAATATTATGGATTGTAACAGTCTTTCCTAAAAGATCTGAAGGAATAAAATACTCTTCTATTGCCCTACGAAGAGATTGTTTTCTAAGTTTAGGATCATTTTTAAGTTCCTCTTTTACAATAGAAGAGCGTGCTTGTTCGATATTTTCATAAGTTGTTAGGGTTTTATAAGATATTGCTAAATTTAGCCGAAGTTGTTTATTGTCATGGAGGGAGAATGCTTTTCCATCTTCCTCAAGGAAGAATGAGTGCATTCTAAACTTTTCGAATTGGGAGGTTCCGAGTGTTTTTTGAAGCAGGTCCTCTTTGGTTGGAAATACTGGTGTGACGATGTGCGCTTCCTTAGATTTTTGTTTATAGACCCCGAAGTATGCATCTTTATCCTTCAGGATGACAAAAACACTTTTTTCCTTATCGACTGGGAATGTTTCAATAGAATTCCCTTTTATTTCAAATAACTGAGGGTGATGTTCCTTTATCATGGCGTAATATAGCTCATACTCAGCCTCTGTCTTCTCTTTGGTTGACCAAGAAGTGAAATCTTGTTTCATACTCTTCTTTTCCTGGTTCATGAGACTTGTCCTATCTAAACTTTTTTGTTTAGCCTGTTCAATCATTTGTAGAATAGAGTTAGCAATCGTAAGCATGGAATCGTTGACCGATCTTTCAATCGAATCATTTCTCATAACAAGATCATCTCCTTACTGGCTCGAAATGATTTTACTGAATGAAACAACTTAGCGTACAAGGAAAAGGGACTTTCAATAACATTAATTCACCCAAAACATGTGAAAAATTGTAAAAATCATTCTCCTCACTTTAATTCTGAATGGGCTTGTTTACATCCATATTCCGCTGAACCATTTTATCCAGTTGCGTACCCTCGGTTGCGATAAAATACTTTTGGTCTGATGGGCTACCTTTGTCATTTAATTTAGTTTCTGAAAACGCCTTATACCAGAACCGTGCTGCCCCCCCTTTAAGAGCTTTCATGATTTTGGGTATATAATGAGTGGTCTTACAATGGATGATTAAATTCACTCTGCACTCCCTGATATCCATTTCCACTATTTTAAATTCATGACGGGACGATACGGATTGAAAATATTTTTTAATAAAAGTCTTTTCCTCATCTTTTAGGGACCTGAAATGTTTTGTGAAAAAGGTAATATGATAGTGCAAGAAACTCACGTGATATTTGTTCATCTGTATCTTATACACAAACAATTTTCCCTCCCCACTAAAAAGGATGCTATTTCAATACCTTTGACGTCTCTCTTGCTTGTATTTTACCAGCGATATTCCTTTTATTGATTAAATCAGCCAAAAAAATACAAAAAATGAACCTATTGATGGGATTCGTAGTCATATAACCCTAACTTTTCTGGTTAGTATTCTAGAGACTTTAGTCTTGTTATTATCCTTTTTACTAATCCTTGATCTATTCTTTTCTGGCTAGATCAACCGCTAGATTCTGATTTCAATTAAGTTTTTTAAGTTCATAACGGTAAAAACCTTCTTTTAAGAAGAAAGAAAACAAAAATACGCGGCTGTATTATTCTCAAGGAATAATACAGCCGCGTATTTTTGTTGTTTTATTATCGTTATTGTTCCATCATCTTAACGTCTTCCAAATGTTTTGGAACATATTCATTAAATTGGTTAAATAAATAATTAAGGTAGGAGTTTAGTTCAAATCGATCTTCCTGAATAAAATTGACAAATGGGGTTTTATCTTCTTCTTCCATCTTTTCCTCCCCTTTACTTTATCTTTAATATCATCCAGAACCTTAAGCACACACCAATTTGAAGTTCATTGCATTTTCCGTTTAGAAATAGTAATTTTTTAATGAATCATCATTTTTATAAATGTAGTATTGGCCCTGCCTACGCCAAGATAACATCGCCTGTTTTTATTATAAAAGAAAACGCTTACATTTCCCAGTGCTACTGTAATACAAATTTTGACAAAACCTTCGAATATAAAATGTACGTCCTGTTTGAGAACTTTGTATAAAGATCCAGCCACTCGATGGAACCCCCTATATATAAAATTTCCAGTTAAAAAGGGCTCTTTCCATTTGATCTGGGTGTAAAATTAACAAAAAAAGAGACTGATTCAAATTAGTCGTTATTCAACGACCTTTTGAATCAGCCTCTTACATATATCTGAGCTCTATTTTTAAAAGTGTTTTATCCCTTTAAATTGGTCATCTTCCCCAACTTCAATAGTTTAGAAAGGGCTTCGTTTGATTGACCCTTACCTTCCTTAGCATCTTCTTCATGATTCACAGGCGCTTCAGATGGAACGATTGGTGAGGAAGCTGGCTTACTTTTCTGGGTTACCGGCTGCACCACTTGCTGGGCAAGCGCCGTCCCTTCGGGATTCCCTACAATTAAAGAAACGATATTATAAAGAATCCTTTGCCCTTCCTCCGTTTTCAAAAGTGCTAATTGATCATTCGCAAAGGTGTCTAGTGGAAGGTAAATACCTTGTTCTTTATAAGATCCATTCCGAACCTTTAATCCATCTTCAATAAGCGCGCTAATAAGTTCATTTCTGCTTTTAAAGCTGTCTACCAACTCATTAAATTCATTAGCCCATTTTATCGAGGTTTTTGGGGTATATTGAATTCCCCTACCTGGAGTGATTTTTCTATTGGACAACGTTACCACCACCTTGTATCACAACTAAAAGAAGATGCTGCTCCCACTCTTGAATTTTTATGCTTCAATTGATTGCTTTTCAATTTCAGCAATAATATTTTTCAAGAGATATGCCTTACTTGTAAAGAAACTGGCTTGATCGATATTCGGAGGAAATAAACAATCTTCATCTTTAAGTTCCGCTAGGTATTGATAAGCGAAGAGAAGCCCTCCCCCGACGATAATCATTTGCCCAACGTTTGTATCAACAAAATACCGGATGACTTTATCTTTTACTTCTTCGGCATATTGTTTTGTATATTTTTCTACAATCTTGGTGATATCTGCTGTTTTGGACTGCCATGTCGCTTTAAAGACAGGAGAATATTTAGGTTTTTTAACCATTTTATCGATTTCCGGCTTGATGAACTTCCTCATGAATTCTTCACGTGTAAACGAAATCTTAGGAGTTTTATTCACCCTTTCAAAACGAGCCCTTATGCTGTCGAATTCCTTTAGTTCAGCTGCTTCTTTCATGATTAAATCAATATATTTATTTGTACCTATCAGATGGTTTGTAGATTTAGTTGAGTTTAAACCATTTTCATCATAAAGAGCTAAATCCAATGTACCAGCTCCCAAATCAGCTATGGCAAACTCATCATGGATTTGTGATGAAAATTCAGTTTCCACCACTTCCCCATCCACTAAATCAAAGGCCAATGCTAAGTAGCTCGTTACGCCTTCCACATTAAGCTGAACATCCGTAATGTTAATGGTTATGGTTTTGCCTTTATAAGGCCCTTTTATTGCTGTAATTTCATGCTCACCCATATATAAGTTGATTTTTTCCGAAGACGCCTGTTTGGCCTCTTCTATTGGAAGCCCAAAACTCAATGGAACGTCTACCTTATTGGTCTTACCCGATTTCCAAGCAGCTAAGGCTAATCCCGCTAAAGTTGTTACAACATGGATTTCATTCCCTAATTTATCTCTTGCATCACTGCTGGTTTCTCTTAAATTATTTTTGTCATTCGTTGAAATTTGAGCATATTCCCCTACTGTATAATAAGCATTTGTTCGATTCTTTGGTAAGGCTTTACTTTTAATATGTAAATGAAGGATCATATCATCAGGAAAAGATTTATCTGCGCTTTCATCTGGCATATCTTCGGCAGTCGTTTCCGCGTTTTCCCCGATAATACTCGCGATATTTAATGAAACAACATTTCCATTTTGATCGATATACGTAATTTTATTAGAAATGTTCCCGCTATCCACTCCTGCAATTAAATAATCCTCTTTAAATAAAAAATCAAGTTTTGTCATGGTCTTCCTCCTTCGGACTAATCTAGTTTAGTCTACTTACTATCCAATATATAGAGACTCCCTGTTAAAGTCAATAAAAAACTAGCGCTAAATTGACGTTAACGATATTTCAGCGCTGATTTAATATCGTTAAACTAGCGATATCCCACCGCTTAACACACAACCTTTTTGCCCAGTCGGTTCGTTTTAACTATATATTTGACGGTAATTTGACATTATCGGTCATTTAACTCCTTTAATCACGAGAGGATTAATCGCAATTTATCGCTAATCCATTCCGCGTTATCGCTACTTATCGTCAAATTAACGTTATCGGTCATTTAACGTTGGAGATTGTAGGAGAATTCACTTCATATAAACCACATTAAACTAGATTAGATTAGATTATTAATGAGGTAACCATCCACAAATTAAAGATAATAATTTCATATTGTGCATTCTACCGCTAAATTAATGTTATCGGTCATTTAACGCACGAAATGTAGAAGAAACTCATTGAAAATCTAAACTAGATCAGACTAGATTGGTTATTATTGTACTTCCAGTTTAATCTAGACTAGTTTAAACTTGGTCGAATTCGTTCATTATTTCTAGTAAAGCAAACAAACCTAGTTGATTAGTCTTTATCTAGTAGGTAAACTATAGATACAGATAAATTGACGCTTAGCGATAGGTAGACAAAAATAAGCTATAGTTAAACTAGCGTTAAGAGGAGGGTTATCGTGACAAACAGAGTTCAGGCAAATAAGGATTTCATTACAGAAGCACTTCGTGACGATGCTTTATTCACTTCGTTGGTACTTGATAAGGAATACAGTGCCAAACTATTTAAAGAAGATATACTAGAGTTGGATCCGAATGCCATGTATTCAACCACCGATTGTTCCGATAAGATCTTTAATATCGCTAATTCGACGTTAAGGTATTACGTTAGGATGCTAGAGGGATACTTAGAGATTTATGTAGAAGGTAGAAAGAAGCGATTGCCATTTCTCACTGTTTTTAAAATCCATATGACTTTACTGTCAATTGAAAGGGGAGAAACGATTTCCGATATTCAAGTTAAGTTATCGCTAAAGTCGATTCCTCAACAAAATGGCGGAAAAGCAAAAGGGAGTAAATATAATGAGGATACCTTAGATCAATTATTCTCGGAATTTGATAGAAGGCAGAATGTAATGATGAGAACCTTCACGCTACAAAACACAATCAATCTAATTGAAGTGGAGTTGCTGAGAAGGAGAACTGGAATAGCTGATAGACAAAGACAAATTGAAGTTATAGAAGAAAAGATTAAAAATCATCGGTTAAATCGAAAAATGGATCGACAAGCAGCGAATGTGTTACGAAAAAGTTTGGAGCAAAAGAAAAATACAGGCTTTTTCTCTTTCTTTGCAAAAAAAAGTACAGAAGATACTCTGAATATAGAATCTGACATACTAGTGGATGAAAGGGATATCAAAGCTGACCATATAGAAGTGGAACTCCTTGAAGAAATTAATGCAATTAGACAGAAGATTAGTCAAATGGAAGAAGAATCACTTGCTTTAGAAAAAAGGTTAAAATCTGAAACAGCCCTTCTAACAAATGAAAGGGAAGTATTAGAACAAACTATGGAAGATTAATGTTTCTTTTTTATTTATTTTTGGTCTATGGGATAAGGTGGAAAATTGGAACCTCCCAAACTTTTATATGTAGTACGCTTTCTGGAAGATGGATATTTAACATTTAGATTCAAATTAGGAATAAGAGTGTCCTTTTGCTTTATGAAGATCAATGATGGTCTAGAGCTTCTCAATGAGCTCTCTAGAGCTTTATAGCAAGTAAAAGGGGAAAGGGGCCTTGCCCCTTAATTAAATACGTTATTGCAGGAAAAAGATATAAGTTTAGGCCACCGTCTTGGGTGGTCTAATTTTTTTACAAATTATTTTCTTTTTTTAGGTATTACTTGCAGAATTTTTGGTGAAAAGCGATTTCCTGAAAGGTTTTATAGAATGCTGCTCATTTGCTGAATTTTCATAGCTGTCGTTTTAAGCTCGCCCCAACTAATTGGAGGTTTCTTCTGTTGACTGTATAAAATTTATAAAAAATGAACCTTAATCTAACTAATGTGGGTGATTAATATTTCATTAGTTTTCAATATATAATTTTTGAAATGCACATTGTTTTACTGCGAGTACATTATTCTTAATAATCTATTATTTTAAATTCTGTTTGAAGTGATTTATTTCGTAAATAAACAAATTTAATAAAAAGGCATATTTAATAAGAGAAAACAGATTTAATAAAAGAAACAGAAGTAATAGGCATTTTTCTATTGTTAGGTATATCCCTTGAGGGACAAGGTTTCTAGCCATTTCTAAGAGTCGTTTAAACAGAGTTTCCACTTTCCCACATATAGAATGTAAATGAAGTCACATATACACAGGACTTTTTTTTAACTATTTACATATTCACAGGAGGGTATTTTAAATATCCACTATTTCACAAGTCTACATTCGGAATCTATTAAGCGTAAAAAAATAATCCTTCTCGAAAATTCTGCCAGAATTCGTGACAGAAGAGGGAAGGAAAGACTTTTGTTATAAGGGAATACTTCAATATTTTTTTTGCGTATATTCGAATAGCCCTGTGAATGTCTTATTTTTTCACAAGGCTGGGTTAAGCTATTAAATTACACCGTGTAGCTCTGGTGCTTGGCCGGTTTTGGTGTACTCTCTGATTTTGGCTTCATGGATTAATTCATAAGGAATCTTTTTTAAGGCCCCAGGGAGATACTTTCTAAAGGCCATTCTGAAAAAGGCGCCAATCGAGTAGAAATGGAAAGAACCTTTTCGTTGTTTTTCTGTATGTATATGAATTCCTATCTGATCCATTGTTTGTAAAAAGAAGGTTTTCATGAATCGATCACGTATGGTGAAGCTTTCATACTCCTCATCCATAAGATAGTTCAGTTTATTCATTACTTCCTGCTTAAAGGAAATCATGACATCGATTTGGTCTCTTGGTTTAAATTTAATTTGATGTCCATCAAAGAAGTAGGTGAGCTCTTTTGATAGTTTCGCCATGAGTGAGTTGACATTGAATTCATCCGTGTTTTCTTCGACACATTCCGGCTTCAATGAAAAGGAGGCTTTTTTAATCCATATTTGCTTGCCACGAATCTCTATCCCTGTGAATTCGATGGAAAAAAGAGCTTCTAAAACGCTTAAAGTTTTACGAACCCCTTTTGCATTTTTGTTTAGTTGAAGTTTAAGTGTCTTCATTGTCCGTTCTTGTTTTATTTTCTCCATTTCACCTGTCTTGCTGAAAGACAGACCAGTCCGGAACTGGTTAAGTAAGGATAAGAGAAGTTCGATACCTTCAGGGTTCGAGGTACGTACGAATTCTGCTAAAATATTCGTTTCAAAAAGGGCGTGCGGTATTATTAGGTAGTTGAGAGATACACCATTAAGTTCAGGTGTATTATACTTATCAACATCTTTTAACACGATAACAGGTAACCCTTCATGGATTTCCTCTTTTACAAAATGATGATCTTCTAAAAATCTTTTTCCTCCCCAAAGGGTAGAATAAGAGATTCCAAGTTTCTTTGCCCAGTAAGAAAGATTATATTCCTTAAGCATGCCTCGTTGGTTTTGTTCTACTTGTAATTGGTTTAACATGGTCATATATACGACATAGGCAGAGGCAGGAGGGCGCTCAAATGACTGATCACGAAGAAAATGGAATTCTTTTAAGATGGCGTGATGCATTCTAAAACCATCGATTCTTATTCTGGATTCTTTCATTTTAGGCCCTCCTCTCGTCTAATTTTCTAGTTTGAATTATAGCAGAATGGAAAAACAGGAAATGGTGTCCTTTATTAAGGGATTTTCAAAGTTGCACAACGTGTGCTCATCCCTTGGGGCGCAAGGGATTGAAAAAAACTCTAAATATTTTTGTGTGAAAGGAAACGTCATTTTTTCACACGGTTTGTGCATGTTGTGAAAGGAAACGTCATGAATTCATGGATAAGCAAATTAGGATAAACGTTGATATTTCAATGTTTTCATAAAATAGTCCATCCATAAATGGACAAGAATAAAAAAACTTGCACAGAAATGTGTGCAAGTTTGTGTGAGAGCAAACGTCATTTTTCTTCATTTTAGAACAAAAAGAGATAAATTTAGGCACTGTTTTGTGTGGGCTCCTAATTTTTGCTGAAATATTGTTGGTGATTTAGGGGTGTAAAAGGTTGGTTGATCAAAATGTTTTAAAAAATCACAGATTAAAAACAGGGAATTGTGCACATTGTGAAAGGAAACGTCAAACAAGAAAAAGTTGCACAGCTTATGAGTGAGATGTGCAAGAAGGCGTCGAGCTTATGGGATGTTGTTAATGGAAGATAAACTTGCATACCCTTATCTTTGTGCACATTGTGAGAGCAAAAGTCCAATGAAGGAAAAGTTGCAATCCCATATAATGGTGTGCATGTTGTGAAAGGAAACGTCATTCTTTAATCATTAAGAGGGTTGAGATAACCACTGGTATATCAACGTTCTAATGAAAAAAGCCGTTTGTAATCGAACTAAAAGCGTAAAAGTTGCACAATACGTGTGAAAGGAAACGTCATTTCCCTTTTTATTTGACCAGAAGGAGATTACTTTATGCAAGGACTTTGGTAAAGAACCTATATTTTAAAAGAAGATTATTAAAAGGCTTGTGCACATTGTGAGAGGAAGCGTCAAATAAAAGATAAGTTGCAATTTTATGGAGAGTAGCCATCCGGCTGCTTTTTTGATTTATTTTCCCCATTTGCCTCCCGAATCGTAAGACAGCGGAAGCCTTCTAACCTTCCAATCGGCAGGAAGCAAAGGAGGCAGCCTATAGGTCAAGGGGTACCAAACTTGCAAAAGGGGAGAAATCATCCCCCTTTGTGGAAAAGATGCGCTTCGTGAGTTAAAAGGGAAAATATCGCAAGTGAACAGAGAAGAAGTGTTATGTGCACATTGTGAAAGCAAACGTCAAAATTAAAAAAGTTGCACGTTTAACTCATGTGTTGACAAAAGCAACAATGCTCACTCATAATTATCATATTACTAGATTAGAAGGGGAACACATATGGATTTTTTAGTAGGAGTTAAAGAGGTGGGGGAAATTCTCGGATGGGATCGGAGAAAGGTTTCCACCTATCAGCTGCGTGGTGTGCTTCCTAAACCTGTGGTCCAATTATACAGTGGTCCCATATGGTTTCGAAAACAAATCGAATTTTATAAGGTTGGGAAAGATTTTGGTGTCAGGACTTATTATATAAAAGATGAGATGGTCTATGAATGTTTGCATAATCAACCTCTCAAAGATACTATCTATTCCCCTAACGACATCAAAGAACAGATGGGAAATTATATCCTTTATCAGGAAAAGGACATCCAACAGTTGAAAAATGCCATCCTAGAAAAAAATCCGATCGTTCAGTTCCTTTCTTTTGAGTCCGTTAGCTTTCTGCACGATTTGGGTATTTTGGAAACCGTTGTTTTTCAAGATTACATCCAACAGTACTCATTTGAGGACATAGAGTCGACAAAAGAAGGGCGGGTTAAAGAATAATGTTACAACCCCTGCAAACGAAATTTTTGAATGTCATGAAAACGATTTTTCCAGATTATCCTCAACTCTTTGTCGATTGGAATATGGATATCAACCATCTTATGTCAGGTCAAGATGATTACCAGCCTAGCCAAACATTAAAAGCATTTTTTGTGATTTTGGATAGCTTGGTGAAAGATTATGGATTGAAATTCGAGGATATGGAACAATGGGTTGATGATTACATAGAAGAAATTAGAAATTTTGTCCTTCCATACATACAGATTATAGGAGAAGAGAATTCAGCACCTTCCCCAAAGTCTAACAACAGGGAAGTGATAAATGCCTTGTTGAATCAAAATTTTGCCGAGTCCGGTTCGGCCTTATTATTTCATAAATTAAGGGAGACCATCAGTAAAAATGAATTCGACATTGCGACCGAGATTCCTACTGCAAGGATTGCGGAGAGGGCTTTAGAAGCGACGGCTCAAGTGAGGGCAGAAAATGATTATCTGATGATGAAATCAAATGTAGCCATCGAACAATGGAAAAATCTCACCTCTCAAGCCATCACGTCGATGGATGACTTAACCGCAGATATTTTTGATATTGTCTCGATTCTTTGGATGCAACAGGCTACTCATAAGGACCAAATGATTCATTTCCATACGGATGATGCTTTGAATCTAAGGAGATTGCAAGGTCGGAAAGAAGATTTAGACGGTTATCAAATGTCTTATCGAAAAAAAGAACGTGACGATATCATGAAAAGGTTGGCCGCTCTCACAACGATATGGATAAGAATTGAAAAAGAGAATTTGAGGTTCATCAATGAGGATCAGGGAGATTTTGAGGAAATTGGACAAGTCCAGTTTAATCCCTTGTTTTTGGTGGATAGTGTGACGGTAGCCTATCGGGGGGATAATCCGATTGGTATTTATGAATGCAGCATTCGTCCAGGGGAATTGCTTGCAAACTTCTTATACGGTTCCCAAAGGAGCAGTGGGCTGCTTGCATTAAAGACTCTAGAATACCATCCAATTAAGCAAAAGTACCATAAACGGTTATCCAGGTATCTGTCCTGGCAGTGGAGGATTCGCCAGAAGAGTGCAGACTATCTCAGGGCTTATCATATTGGGGGAGACAAAGGGCTTTTAAAAGTCATGGATTTGGACGTGAATCCGCGATATGGTTCAAGGATCAGGGAACAATTTGAGGAAATATTGGACACCCTGCAGCAGGATGGAATCATTAAAGGGTGGAGCTATAAGGAAACAACCCTTGAGAAGCAAATTGAGCAGGAGAGAAATTGGTTCGCAAACACCTGGTTGAAGGCACGTGTCCAAATCATCCCACCTACTGAAATCACGGGAATGGGAGATGACCAGGACTTATTATTGATTGAGGATCAGGACTATGACACAGAGAATTTTCTAACGATGTTGAAGGGGATGACGGACAGGGAGTCTAGTGCAACCAAGGAGATGGTTGAAGAAAAGCAGGTTTCTCCTGAAACGATAAATAAGGAAAGAACGGATCGGGGATTAAGCATTTTAGAGGCAGCTAAGGAAATGGGAATCTCCCATAGTACCTTGTCCAGGTATGAAAGGAATCTAATTAAACGCCCGTATACAGTCAGCTTAGAAAAGATGAAAGAGTGGTTAAATGCAAAATAAGCATCTAAACGGTGCTTATTTTTTTTGAAGATTTTCCTAACATATCATGCGGAGCATCATCTCAATAAATAAAGATAAATACATCTTAATTTGCACCGACATAAATCATGAAGGGTGTATGAACGATCAGTTATTTTTCATGTGGAATAAAATGGTAATGAATGTTTGTGTTGAAATGTGTGTTCCATGGGATTTTAAATGCTTTTATACAAGAAACAAAAGAACGTTTATAGTTTATTGAACAAGCAATAAAGATTGAGGCCATTATAATTTTTGTGATTGAAGCAGAGAGCAAGGATCGCTGGTGAAAGTGCTATTGGTGACTAAGTTGCCTTGCTCGAAATATACTATTCCCTCAAAGGGCTAATGTTACATATTCGCAACAAACTGTGAAAAGTTCAGGCCGAAAAAGTAACTATCCAACCGTCAGTCAAATGTTGCTACAAATACTAACAATAGATTGGACTTGTCTCCCTGTGTAAGCCAGTAAGCCAATTCAATATCCGATAAATTTGGGGTGATTATTGATGCAAATATTGTTGGATCAATAGTCCGGTGATATGAAATAGAAGAGAAGTTATTGGTTAACGAAGGGGGCTAGTGCTGAACACCGAAAAGCATAGGTAATGAGCTTGGAGAAACTTATACAAGTTCATTACCTACGCAAATTGCATTGTGTATGCATAGGTTCATATTTTGAAATTTAGTCTGAGATTAATGGACTTTCCCCTTCAAATGTGTTCCGTAGCCTTTCGTATATTCTATTCGGTTTCATCATCAAGCAGGCGCAGGATATTTTCTATGACACCCGCATGATCACCTTTTCGAAATTTATCAATAAAGTCTATATAAAGAAGCTCAAATACCCTTTCTAGTGTGTAACCATGTTCTGGCTGAACTTCCTCCATATCGGCAAGCAAAATCTCTCCACGTAAGGCGTATTTCCTTCTCATGCGTAAATTCAACGTTTTTATTTCTTGGTTCTTTTCTTTATGGATTAATTTAAAAGCAGATACCCCATGCTTTTCAAGTCTTGAATCTTTACCAGCATACTTATCCAATGAGGTGAGCAATCGGAATATGGCATTTGAGTCTGGATTCTTTTTCGCAAACAGCAAAAAGTCATTATATAAAAGATTCATCAAGTCGTTTTGTTCGAAATGCAGGTCTGATAGGTCTTGAATATCTTCACAGAAAACTTCTGCTCTTAGAAATAGATTCAAGGGGACGTCTATATTCAGTAAGATGGTTGAAGATTTATTTACTTTATGGAGTAGCTTTCCGATAAAGGTTGTTGATCCAATTAAAGATAGTTCTTCATCTATAAGATTGGCTTGGCTATATTTCCCCATCGGTTACGCCCCCTAGTTGCCTTTTTTTGTATGCTTCTATAAATATCCGATGAGCTGCTTTTCGAACGCTGCATTTCCAACCGGCCGCATAATCACCTATCTTTTGATACGTTTCATGATCTACTTTGCAATGAACCGTGTAAGGCTGGTCTGTATAGGTGACGTCAGGGTATACGAGCACCTGTTCAAGACCAAACAACAGTATTTCCGTGCCAAATGCTGTTTTGGAGCCATTCCAGTATCGTCGGGATTCCCGCCTTAAAATCATGTCCATGGGTTCGTCCACGGGGATTTTTATGTCATGAAGCTTATCCGAACGAACTTTTCTTTTTTGTGGTTCAATCGTTTTTTTATTAGAAGAAGAGAGAACCGGATTCAAATGTTTAACCTTTCCCATTTGGTTTTCCCCTTTCAGAATCGTCTTTTTCTTTGGGTTGGTTGGTCAGTTGGTTACATCGTTACGCTATGCCAAGAGTGGAGGGAGGTATATTTACTAGGGATTGTGGCAAGGCTTTTTTTAAGTGAGGTGATACGAAATGAGTAAAGATATTTCAAAAGAACTGGCTGAAAAGCTTGCTAATAAGGCATCCACACTACATTACGTAAAGAGCACAAATGAATCTAAAAAGAAATAATTAGCCTAAAATAATCTTGATTCCACCCTGTTCAGTGAGTTTGTATGGGGCTTGATTCTGTTTTGTAATATAGTTTTGATCTGTCCAGCAGCCATCTTCATCCCGCCCCCAATCTGGGCAGGGGAGAGGGACGTCAGCAATTTTATGTTTTTGAAGGATAGTTTTATACTCATTTGAATGTGCGGCAACAAATAAGGCCAAACGGATGATTTGATTACGGTCTAGATTGGTCGCTTTATACACATTCTCTATATAATTTTTATAAACGTCCGGGTATCTTACGGTAGGTCTATACACCATTTTCCTTCCTCCTTTTAAATAGTATATGGACGTCTGCTGGTTAAAATGCCATTTGGTCAAATATGGTTTAGTGCAAAAATTCTGAGGTTGATCAAGGAATAATTAACCTAGATTAGTCTGGTCTAGATTTTTTAAAAAACAAACTAGTCTAATCTAGGTTAGACTAGTTTGAAGTGATTTAGTTTATTTTGTTATTTGAATCCATGGAACTTCCAATAAAGAGGGATAGTTAAAAAAAAAGAAAATTTGTCTGTTTGTTTTACTACTACGCCGTTAGATTAAGAAGGTAAGAGGGGGCATGTCCTACCCGAAACAGAGTAAGATAAGGACAAGTCTAGATATTGAATAGCAAGAAGGGATCCCCTTTTTAAAACAAAAGTACGTGCGCCTCTGCATTAATATCGATTGATAACCACTACCTGTAAGGTTAACCCTAAAACTGCTTCATTTAGTCACATTTTGGGCTATCGGCACCATAGAACGTTCTGAAAACCAGAAGATATTAAAAGACAAAGAGAATAAAAGGTTCAAGGAGAGTTGCATATTCTTATCAAGAATTACCACCTAAAATCGATGTAAAAAGGCAAACACATATTAGTCATGGCTAATATGTGTTTGCCTTTTTTTTGAAGCGAAACAATCTATGATCGTGTTCATTTTACTTGATCTAATTTTGGTTTTTTCATTCATGATAATTAAGTATTTTAAAGACAAAAAAATACCATTACTGATAAGAACTAAATAATTCATACTAAGTATAAAAAAACTAAAAGGATAAAAAATGATACCTTTATTATGAAAATTGAAATGAAGAAAATAGCGAAACTGTTTATGTGTGGTTAATTATGGGGCGTTCAAGAATGGCTTTATCTTATTATTTTCAATGACTTCTTCATCTAAACTTTTTATCTGTCGAATTACATATTCTTTATTTTTATTTTTAAAATTAGCTAATACTTTTAGTAAGTTTTCAGTATCCTTGAGGGACATACTTTCTTCTTCTAAGTACTTTTCCAAAAGTGCTCCTTTTTGAATCAGCCTACGCGTTCGTTCTTTTCTGGCTTCGTTTGAAACTTTATGTTCTAAAACCCTCTTCTTTTGCTCCAGAACCTTTATTCTGTCCTTCATTTTTTGTAATTCTTCATTAGGCATATGAATTACCCTTTAGGTGGATTTTGTGGAAAATCCTTCTCTTCCTCATCATCCTCTTTTGAAGAAGAGGCTTCACTTAATGATTTCACTTGATGATTAAATGAATCAATTAATTCCTTTGCTTCATTCACATCTTCCACTTCCCATGAATCCATTAGATATTTCCCAATCTCCCTTTGAGTGTTGTTCAATATCCTTTTCTGTTTTTCCTTCAATCTTTTGATTTGCTCTTCAATACCTAAAATCTGTTCTTTCATATTCTGTTTTACCAACACAAGCACCCCTTATGGATATTTTTCCTAATTGTAACACTTGTCCTAGAATCTGGAAAGTGATAGAATGATCCCGAAGATTAAATCAAGGGCGCACTTATATACCACTATCGTGGTATTGTGCATTGGTTCCTTCTTCGAAGAAACCAATTTCGTGAAGCGTCTAAAAAATTCGCTTCGCTCATGTTATGAAAAGAAAGTGAGGTGCTTGAACCGTGGCCATCTATCATTTCTCAAATCAGATTATTTCAAGAAAAAAGCAACAAAATACCATTGCTGCAGCTGCATATCGTTCTGGTGAGAGATTGGTAGATGAAAGAACTAATGAGTCCAAGTTTTATAAAAGACAAGTGGAACCGATTACTCATATTCTTGCGCCTAGTCATGCACCTAAATGGGTATATGATCGTCAGCAATTATGGAATGAAGTGGAGAAAGTAGAACGACAATGGAATGCACAACTTGCACGTGAAATGAATGTAGCCTTACCAAAGGAACTATCTCATGAAGAGCAAGAACAATTAGCCATTGAATTTTGTAATGAGGTTTTTGTGAAGGATGGCATGGTTGCAGATTTAGCGATCCATAGAGATGATGAAGAAAATCCACATTTTCATATCATGTTAACTATTCGACCTTTTAATGAAGAGGGAACATGGGGAAATAAACAAGTGAAGATGAAACAAATCATGAATGGAAAACAACAAATAAAAGCCATACATACAACTGATTGGAATACCAAAGAAAAGCTTGTTTACTGGAGAGAGCAGTGGGCGACTTATGCAAATCAATTCTTAGAGAAAAATGGTTTTCCTGAAAGGATCACACATTTATCGAATAAAGATCAAGGGCTTGAAACACTCCCTACCATTCATGAAGGAGTTGTTGCAAGGCAGCTGCAAAATGAAGGGAAAGAATCTGAAAGAATTCGGATAAATATGGAGCGTAAAGAGTACAACAAAATCGTCATCGAACTGTCAGAAGTGAAGAAAGAAAAACAGATAAAAGAAAGAACAGAGAAGTTTGTTCGCCGCTTCACTCCTTTAGAGAAAAAACAACTACGTGAGTCAGCCAAATCCTTACGACTTTTTGTCAATTACGAAAACATTAACACTAGAAGGAGCCAGTTAGACAAATGGCATGCGCGACTAGAGTTGAGTCAGGATTCCGTTGATACATTTAAAAAAATGAACCGGATTGAAAGAGAAACAGACATGTTAGATCAAGCTGAAAATATTTTGGAAAATGAGGCAAATAGGTTTTTAGAAAAGTATTATCCACACTATAATATTGAGAATCTTACTAAAGAACAAAAAATTGAAGTTGTTGAAACCACGCTCGCACAGAATAAAGGGTTAAGTGGCTATGAAATTGAAAAAGTTATAATTGATTTAGAGAAAAAACAAATTGAAAAGGACTTATATGTTTTACTGAACAATAGGACACAGTTTGTTCTTTCCATACAAAAAGAAATACAAAGTGCAGAAAAGCAGTTCGAGAATTTGCGTTTGAAAAATGGGGTTAATTTTGCTGATGGATCTACAATCAAAAATGCTTCTGAAAAAGAGTTAAGTCAAATGCAGTTTTTATTAAAACAAAAAGAGAATTTGAACAAATCATTAGGCCTGTTGGGACTACTTTATGACCACCAACTTCAAGCTATGTATCCTAATTGGGTTGGACGTAATTATTTATCGCTTGAACAAAAGGAATTCTTTGTCATGGCAGAAGAGTATTATGGGAAAAAAATTACGCCTGTAGATTTTTCAAACCCACCAAGAAAATACTCTAAAGATGAACAAATTGAAATTATTTCCTCTTTTTATCAAATTAGTAACGGTCATATTGACTCTAGAAATCAATCTATTGAGCTCTTAAATAAGAAGTATCCAAATTTCCAAATGGATAATCAATCTTATAAACATATGTTCTATTATGAGTGTATGCGATATTCTAACGAAATTGGCCAAGAACGAATGAATCAACTTCAAAGTGCTTTTGATGTCCAGTCGGTTGGTAAAGAAGAGGACTCCGAACTTGAGCGTTCCACCACTTTCGGTCCGAAAGCTAATCATAATTCAAGTTTCTTGTCTTATGATGGTTCTGATTTCTTTTCTATTCTTGAGTATGCCATCCGTGAAGCTGATCGAAAGTGGAGAGAAGATGAACTTGAACAGAAGAATAAAAACAAGAGGAAAAGACAAAAGGGAATGGAACGCTAGTATTGGGGTTATTTGATGGATGTCGAACACATTCTAGCGTTCTGGTCGAAGGCTTGCTATCTTAACCTTTTTCGTAGGTGAACAATGAAGCAGATGCATTATTTGGGATTTGAAAATTAGCTGGATCGACTAACTTGAATCATTTTGGAGAGTCCTCGAACGATTTGGAAGCTACAACATTTGGGTCCAATGATTATGTGCGAAACTGTATGTTTTTGGTGAAGATAGAAATTTGAGTCATATAGCCAAAAACGTTTTGATTGCAATCGCGGTTAAGAAAGTAGGGTTAGAATAAGGCCTTTATCCTTTACAAGTTAGGAAACCTTGCTTGCAGCTGAAAAGATGCACATTAATAAATGGGGATAAAGGAAATATTATTATTTTTGACCATTAGGATGAGAGCATATTAACATATCAGATGACTGAAAAATATCAAAAATAGAGTTGATTTCCCATTTATTTTTTAGCCGCGGTTATGTAAATTGTGGAGTTACCCGAGCTATTGTCAATAGAACCATAATAAAGATTTTGATTATTTTAAAATAAACCTCGTTAGAATATATATAATAACCTTCATCCATAAATAGCTAAATACTCATTATTCTTATTTAGCTAGATATGTATGGGATCTCGCACTAATGCTGCTTAAAAAATAAAGATTAATAAAACTTGTTGCTGTAAATGAAGGGAAGAAACGTTAAAATGATCAACTTTTACTTACTGAAAACAGCTACAGGTGTAGATGATGAACGGTAAAATGCCTTTTTGAAATATTCCAATATCTTGCTTCTAGTTCAATAATCATTCCTTGAGTATCTCTTCTTTATTACGTGCAAACCTAGAAAGATTATGAAGACTAACTCATCATCAAAACGGATTTTTTGTTTCACTTTTGATACTCTGGACGTTCAAAGTTTCTACCGGAAGCAATATCAATATCTATATAAATTTTATCCCAACTATATTCATTCAGTTCTTTAATTTGTCGGTCAACATTTTGCGTTTTTGAAGATACACGTGCATATCCTATTTTTTGTCCTTTCCACATAATAAATTCTCCCTTTCAATCTCTTTTTTTAACTCTATTTATTATACAACTTATATTTTACAAACAAAAACCACTCCCACATATCTTTTTAATCATCCACTATGAGTGTACTCAAAATTTACAAGGTATTTCGATTTCTTGAAAAAGCTATTCGACAAGTGCTTTCAGATAGGCATATCAGAGATAGCAAACACATCTGATATAGCAACACATGATATGTCTAACTCTTTTCCTATTTCGTATCCTGTTTCAAACGAATGATGTGTTCATTTTAAATATCAAATAGATATTTTTGTTGTTATTTCCTAAAAACACCCTACTATAATAGTAGGAGGTAGCATTTGCCATGAAAAGAATACTAGTGTTTCTAGCTACATTTATGTGTTTGTTATG